>JALZFP010000123.1 GCA_030861485.1 Actinomycetota bacterium
CCATGTTAAGCCGCGCCGTGGCGGGTGTGGTCACGACCGCCTCCGGCCCGAAATTCCTTGCCTGCCTACCGGGCTCGACGAACGCGGTTCGCCTCGCGATGGAGAAGCTTCTCGTGCCAGAGATGCCACACGTCGTCTTCGAGTTGGTAAAGCACAAAGAACAGGACCGCTAGGGATGGAACGCGAACCTCTCTCCCCGGAGCTCGACGAGCTGTGGCGCAGGCTCTGGACGGAGTGGCAGGTCAACGACGAAGAAGACGTTGTCCTAGACTCTGCGAAGCTAGAAGAGCTGGAAGAGGAGATTCCAGCCCTCGGAGGCCGGGTAAAGACGGCCCTGGCCTACCTCCAGCGCGCCCGCTACGTCCAGTACCGCTCGGGGGTGGGCAGCGGGGGTATCGAGCCAATCCTCTACGACGTCTACGAACCGAGGTAGTGTAGAGGTAGTGTACATGAAAAAGACTGGGTCTTAGCCCCGGTCACCCCCTACTTGCGAGGTTGTGGATGTAAATAGTAAATAGCAGGCCCGTCGCGGGCCCGCTCTGTTACGCCTCCTGACTATAGGCTGGTTCCTAGCCGGAGGCTATCGTGGCCTGGTGGGCCTGCCGGTCGCACGAGGCGGAGTCGCTCGGGCTTACCTCTATCGTCGAGCCGACCCCGGCCGGTCTCGCGCCCAGAGAAAGGGTGAAGAACGCCAGTACGAGCCCCCAAAACGCCAGGACGTGGACGTCCTTTTTAACCTGTGTGCCCTCCTTTGGCTCCCGGGTGTCTCTTGGGCAAGGATCAGAGGACTCTGACCACGGGAGAAGGCGTATCTGGGTGCGCCTATCAGAGCGGCTTCGTTCGAACCCGGCCCTAAACCTTTTCGGCGCGGACGATCAGGCGTCCCGACTCGGGTCCCGAAGACATCAGCCTGGGCCCTATGGTCCACCAGTCTTCGGGGGTCTCGGTGCAGACCTGCAAAGTGACCATGTCCTTGCCGGCAACCGGGTCCGCCACCCACACGTCGAAGGGCGTAACCGCGAAGATCTCACTGACCTCGTACTTGTGCTCCTGGCCAAGGGTGTCCCGGAGTATAATCTCGTCACCCTCCGACATTGCGGGAAGGTTGTAGAAGATATGGTCGCTGCCCGTCCCCGGCCAGCCGACGCGGTGTCCCGACATGTAGACGTTGGAACCCGGCAACCAGGGGTATCCTGCCCCCTCCAGGTGCTGCACGCCCAGCTCCAGACCGGCCTCCCCGTCCAGCACCACGGCATCGGCTATGTCGAGCTTCGGGATGCTCAAGAACATGGTGGGATCATCGGGCGGCGTGGGCGCAGCCTCGTCTTCGTCCTCTTCGGCGGCCTCGTCCTCGTCCTCGCCGATGATCTCCGGCGCCTCATCCACGGTCGGGTTTTCGACCTGTTCGACGTTCTCCTCCGTCTGTGACGTGAGGAGGCCCGTGCCGTAGAGGATCGTCGCCCCGATGGTCAGGATGACCAACACGAGGAACACCCACAGACCCGTCCGGCGACGCCTCTTGAGTTTACGCCTGTGCGCCCGCCGCCGTCCCTCGTACCGCCTCTTCTCCATGAGAGCCATGCGGGCGATTGTATCAGGGGTATAAGGAAGACGTAACCCTGCTTCGCAATAATTTTTCAAGGTTCGTAAAAATCAAATTTTCAAACCCCGCCTGGGAAACCGCACACAGGTCTCGTCGCGAGGTAGCGTTACCATTGCGTCCGTGAAGTTGCTCGAGGAACACCGGGAGCGGGTGCGGGCCTGCTCGCGCTGCTTCCCTTCGGGCGGCAACGCGCCGGTCGTGGACCTGCCAAAGAGGACGAAGATTCTTCTCGTGGGCCAGGCACCAGGGTCGACGGAGGTGACGACCCGGCTACCGTTTACCGGACCGGCTGGAAAGAGATTGATGCGCTGGTTTGAACAGGCTGGTCTCTTGCGGGAGGAGGTATACCTCTCCGCGCTGTGCCGCTGCTTCCCCGGAAAGGCGAAGGGTGGTGGAGACCTCGCGCCTTCGCGGGCCATGATCCTGAACTGCCGCCCGCACCTGCTCAGGGAGCTCGATCTGCTCCGGCCACACGTCGTGGCGCCGGTCGGCGGGTTGGCGATAAGGGAGCTGCTAGGGATGAAACGCCTATCGGAGGTCGTCGGCGAGACGTTCGTTCGCGATGGGATAGTATATGTCCCGTTGCCCCACCCGTCGGGGGCCTCGACGTGGCTTAACGACGCAAAGAACAAAGAGCGCCTGACGCGGGCGCTCGCGGCGTTAGGGGAGCAAGTGAACGCCTTGCCACCAGAAAAGTGAGACACAGGAGAGTTTGAGGCTTGAACACCGAGACCGAGCAGCGCGCGGATCCCCAGACGCGGGAAAGCACGCTCGTCGCCCGCGGACTGGAAAAGAGCTACGCTAACTTCGAGGCCGTCAAAGGCGTGAACTTTGAGGTGTACCGGGGGGAGTGTTTCGGGTTCCTGGGTCCCAATGGGGCCGGCAAGACCACGACGATGAAGATGATCTACGGTGCCGCCGTCCCCACGGGCGGGGAGCTGAGGGTCACAGGTCTCGACGTGAGGCATCACGAGCGGGAGGTCAAGCGCCGCATAGGTGTTGTCCCTCAGGAGAACAACCTCGACGAGGACCTCAAGGTAAAAGAGAACCTACTCGTCTTCGGCCGCTACTTCGATCTTCCTCGCAAGGTGGTGCGACGGCGAGCTGAGGAGCTCCTGGAGTTCGTCCAGCTCTCTGAGAGGGGGGACGCCCAGGTCGAGCACCTCTCCGGCGGGATGAAACGCAGGCTCCTCATCGCCCGCGCCCTCATCAACGACCCCGACCTCGTCGTCCTCGATGAGCCGACCACCGGCCTCGACCCCCAGGCCCGGCACCTGGTGTGGGATAAGCTGCGAGAGCTAACCTCTCAGGACAAGACCCTCGTGCTCACAACCCACTACATGGACGAGGCGGCGCAGTTGTGCGACCGCTTGTGCATCATGGAGGGCGGTAGGTTCATCTCCGAAGGCGCCCCACGCGCCCTTATAAACGAGCACGTAAGCCCTGAGGTCGTGGAGTTCAGGGCGGACCCTGACACTTTAGAGAAGCTCGCCCCGCTCATCGAGGACCTCTCCGACGGCACTGACCGTGTTGGAGAGGCGCTCCTTGTTCACACGTCGGACTCTGAAGCGGTGACCCGGAGGATCAAGGGGGCCGGAGTCTCAGTCGAGCACACGCTGCATCGGCAAGCGACCCTCGAAGACGTCTTCCTCAAGCTCACGGGCCGAAGCCTGGTGAACTGATGACCACTGTAAGGCTTCCCTCTCCGCGTGGGGCATTCAGGGTCTGGCAGCGCAACGCGACAATCTTTCGTAAGTACTGGAAGACCATCATGCTCCCGAACCTCTTCGAGCCCCTGCTGTACCTGACAGCCCTGGGTTTGGGTCTAGGGGCGTTCATCCGGGAGGGCGGCGTGAACGGGCTGACCTACACACAGTACATAGCGCCGGGGCTTCTGGCGAGCAACGCCATGTTCGCGGCCTCCTTCGAGAGCACGTTCAACACGTTCATTCGGTTAAAGATAGGACGCATCTACGATGCCATCGTCTCCACTCCAGTGAACGCCGAGGACGTGGTCGCCGGAGAGTATCTGTGGGCGGGAACTCGGGCGGCGCTCTATGGCACGGCCTTTCTGGGGGTGCTCACCTTTCTGGGGTTCGCGCTCTCGCCGGAGGCGCTCTTGGTCTCTTCCCCCTGGGCGCTGCTCATCCCGCCAGTCTTGCTCGTTGTCGGCGTAATGTTTAGCGTCATGGGGACGTTGTTTACGAGCCTGATAGAGAGCATAGACCTCTACTCCTACTACTTCACGCTAGTGGTTACGCCCCTGTTCCTCTTCTCCGGCATCTTCTTCCCGATCGAGGATTTCCCGTCCCCGGTGCCCGAGATAGCCTGGTTCACCCCCCTGTACCACGCGGTAAACATCTGCCGGTCCTTGGCCATCGGGCCCTCCCCGGGCGTGCTCTTGGACGTTGCCTGGGTTCTGGTCTTTACCGGCGTTTTGGCGCTCCTCCCGATCCAGCTTATGCGAAGGAGGCTCATTAGTTAGAGGGCCGCCACCTGGCCGCTCTGCTACGATTGTCGGATGTTAAGGAACCATTTCGTCGTGCGCCCCGCAAAGCCCCAGGACGACGAGGCGATTGCCGCTCTCGTAGTCGAAGGTTTCATGGACAAGTTCCGCCCGGTCTTTGGGCACCGGATGGCCCGCTCGGTGAAGATCATGGAGAGGTGGGTAAACCTGGAGCACACCTTGGGCGGGGTCTGCTCCCTGGTGCTCGAAGGCTCCGGCCCGGCGGATATTGTCGCGAGTGTCGGCATCCGCACCGAAAGCTCTCATGAAGACGCCCTCGCGCGGGGCCTCTGGAAAGTCCTGCGCCGGAACCTGGGCTTCGCGCGCGCCTGTTGGGCCGCGACCCTGCTCTCCTACCCCCGTTACTCCGCTACCGCTTCCGAGGCCTACGTCGAACGCCTCGTCGTCAGCCAGGAGCACCGCCACCAGGGAATGGCGCACGTACTGCTGGACGCGGCGGAGGGCGTGGCGCGCGAGTCCGGCAAAGAGACCGTGGGCCTCCACGTTAGTTGCGATAACCTCCCCGCCCTCAAGCTCTACGAATCCTACGGCTACGAGGAGAGCTCCCGGCAGCGCTCGCTCCTCACCGGCTACTTCCTAGGTATCCAGGAGTGGCTCTACCTACAGAAAGAACTTTGATCCTTCCCCGCTTCGGGGCGTC
>JALZFP010000134.1 GCA_030861485.1 Actinomycetota bacterium
CGTCGCCACGCGCCGACGCTCGGCCGGGGTCAGGAGCAAGGGCCGGATGTCGAGGAAGCGGGTACCCTCGATATACTCCATCGTGATGACCCTCTTCGTGGAGAGGTCGTTGTGGATTTCAGGGATCTTCACGCGGGTCCCGGCGAAGTTGGCAGCGAAACGACGGGCGTTCTCGGCCTCCTGCTCGTAGTCGAGCTCGCGCCGGATCACACCCTCGAACTCGGCAACGAGCTCCTTGACGTCGATAAAGATCCTATCCCTGAACCTCGCATCCAGGAGCGCCGCCAGATCCCTCATCAGCGCGAGATCCGCCTCCACGCGCCCCGGAGCCTCCGGCCGCTGCACCTTTACCGCGACCTGCTCGCCACCGTGCAACCGCGCCCTGTAGACCTGACCGATACTCGCCGACCCGAGCCACACCGGGTCGAACTCGGCGAGTAACTTCTCGGCCGGAACTCCCAGCTCTCTCTCTATAACGCCTCGCGTTACCTCCAGAGGCATCGGTGCCACCTTATCCTGAAGCTTCTGGAGCTCGGAGAGTATGCCCTCTGGGATGATGTCCGAGCGGGTGCTCAAGAGCTGGCCGAACTTGACGAACGTTGGTCCCAGGTCGTCCAGGGCCCGCCGGAGCCTAACGGCGAAGTTTGGGGCGAGAAGCTCCTCGATACCGCGCCTCTCCCGCCTGTCGCGTCGGACGTCGAAGACGAACCCGAACCCGTGGCGTACGAGAACGCGCCCGATCTGGGAGAACCTTGCGAGGTTCTCCCGTCGTCCGCCTGAGTAGGAACCGGCGTGGTCGAGCGTCAACGACCCGGACCTCTCCCGGTCCAGCTTCCCTGAGGCCCTGGCGTGCTAGGCGTGCGGTTGCAGTCCCGGCGGGGTATCCGGTTCGTCCCTGGGAGGCTGCGGCGCTACGTCTATGCCGGTGGTCGGCGCTTCGGCAGACGTGGGCTCGTCCACCGGAGGCACAGCGGACGCCGGCGCTTCGGGACCACCCACCTCGGGCCGGTCTTCTAGCAGGCGAACCCTGTGCTCAAGCTGCTCGATCCTGAACAAGAGGTCCTCGTAAGCCTCACGATTCGGTATGCCAAACCCGCGCAGGCCCTGCTGCACGGAGGCGTCTATCAGGCCGCGGGTGCCAGACGAGCGTTCACGTGCCCGGCTGAGGACATCCTCGACGACGGCCCGTCCCTCCTCGCGCTCCATCCTGCCCTGCTCTATCAGGCGGTTCACCGCCTCCTGGACCCGCTCGCGCGTGACGGCCGCGGCCCCTATCTGCAAGAGGATCAGACGTTCCAGCGTGTCTAGCATAAACTCCTCTCTAATACGGTTCGTCAACCTCATCATATCGCGAAACCGCAAAACGGGTCGCTCGCAATGCCTCACCTGAGGGCTACTACGACCTGGCGGATTGCGCGGGCTGGCCCTTACCGACGGTACCGACCCTGCCGGCCCGCCAGGCCTTGTAGAGGCACAAGGTGGGCGCGGCGATGAAGATGGAGCTGTAAGTTCCGGCGGCGATACCTACGAGGAGGGCAAATGCGAAGTCGCTCAGGGTGGACTCGCCGAAGATGAGTAGGGCGGACACCGGGATCAGGGTACACACGGAGGTGTAGATGGAACGCATCACTACCTGCCGGATCGAGTTGTTCGCCAGCTCCTCGTAGCGGCGCCGGTTGTAGCCGGCCTCGGGCGCGTTCTCCCTTATCCTGTCGAAGATGATGATTGTGTCGTAGAGGGAGTAACCCAGCACGGTGAGGACCGCGACCACCGTCACCAGGTTTACCTCGCGCCCCACCAGGGCGTAGAAGCCTATCGTGATGAGGATGTCGTGCAGGAGCGCGACCACCGCGGCGAAGGCGAAGGCGAACTCGAAGCGAAAGGAGATGAAGATGACGATAATGAGGAGCGCCACCCCGATGGCCTGCAGAGCCTGCGCCCGGATTTGGCCACCGAAGGTCGGGCTGATGCTCGTGACGCTAACCTCCGCCCCGAGCTCCTCTTCCAGCGCCTGCCGGGCCTCGGTATTCTCTTCTTGCGAGAGAACCGGCGTGCGCACCTCGAAGCCGTCCTCGCCGACCTGCTGCACGAACGATCTCTCGCCAAGGTCCCCCGGCAGCGAGTGCCGAACCTCGCTCGTGCTCGGCGACCCCTGCACACCGCTCGCGGTGAACTTGGAGCCGCCCGTAAAGTCTATGCCGAAGTTCATGCCACCAAGGGCGATGGCCCCGAGGCAGAGCAGGAGAAAGACGCCCGAGACACCGTACCAAACCCGCCACCGGCCGACGAAGTCTACGTTCTTGAACGCCCCCGGCACAGACACTAGCGTACCCCGGCCTTCGCCTTCTGAGGTTGCCTCTCTCGGAGGCTCTTCTTCGAGACGCCCATCATCCCCGGCGAGAGCTTCACGCCGCGCCCGGAGACGACGCCCAGGAGCGCCCGCGTGACCGAGACGGCCGTGAACATGCTCAAGATGACGCCGACGGCGAGCAACACGGCGAACCCGCGCACGGACCCGCTGGAGAGTGCGAAGAGTATAAGGGCGGTGATAAGCGTCGTTAGGTTGCCGTCCAGGATCGCCGCGAAGCCCTTTTGGTAGCCAAGACCCACGGCGGTGCGCAGCGACTTGCCGCGACGGATCTCTTCTTTGATCCTCTCAAAGATCACCACGTTCGCATCTGCGGCGACACCGATGCTTAGGACGATCCCCGCTAGCCCCGGTAGCGTCAGCGTTATGGGGATGGCGACAATGAGCCCCCAGAGCAGGAAGGCGTAGATGAGGAGCGCCAGATCCGCAACGAGCCCTAGTACTCGGTAGACCACGATCAGGAACACCAGCACGAGCCCGAAGCCCACTAGCGATGCCAGAAGCCCGCTCCTCAGGGAGTCCGAGCCTAAAGTGGGCCCGATGGAGGTGACGGAGAGGACCTCCATGTTTACTGGTAAAGCGCCAGTCTTCAGGACAACCTCGAGCTCCTCGGCCTCCTTTTGGGGGAGTCCGCCGGGGAGGCCCTGGTTGTTAATCGAGACCTGCCCCCCATAGATCGGCTGCTCCACCACCGGCGCGCTGACGACGTCCTCGTCGAGGACCACGGCGAGCTGCCCGCGTCCCGGTCTCCCGTTGGCCAGGGCATCATCAACTATCTCCTGGGAGAGTTCGCCGAACCCTTCGGCCCCTTCGCTCGTCAACTCCATCTGGACCTCGCGCCTGCCCTGCTGGTCCCGGGCCAGGGTGGCGGAGTCGAGCGCGCTGCCCGTAAGGCCGGGCTCCGCGGGGAGCACGTAGCCAGTGACGACGGTCCCGCTCTCCTTAGGCGAAGGAGACTCCTCGAAGAGAATCTGGGTCTCCCCCTCTTCGTAGGCTGGATCCCCTTCGAGCTCGGCCTGCAGTTCCTCTTTGGTGCTCTCGATCTCGTCCTCAGGGACAGGCTTGCCGCCCGCGGAGGCGAGAACCTCATAGAAGCCGAGCTGGGCGGTGCGCCCGATGACCTCAACGGCCCGGTCCGCGTCGGTAATGCCGGGTATGTTGACGACGACCTGGTCCTGGCCCTGCAACTGTATCTCCGGCTCCGTAACGCCCAAAGAGTCCACCCGCTGGCGAATAACGCCCGCCGCCACGTCCATCTCCTGCTGGGTAACCTCCGAGCCGTCGGTCTTGTAGCCCTGCAGATTCGCGGTCACCCCGCCTTCGAGGTCAAGACCAAGCCTGGTCGACTCGGCGACCGGCTGCCGGATGAAGATGAGGTAGGCGGCCGCTCCGATCAAAACCACCACGAGGCCCAGGATGATAAGGTTGTTGCGAGGGTTGGCCATATCTTAATCAGATAATAGCATTCTTGAAAGCAGGTCAACTAGTCAGTACTCCAGTTTGTAAGCCAGTCATGAGGAAAAGCAGCCTACGTGGCCCACAAAGCCCGGCGAACCGCTCGCTCAAAACGCCTTCCCAGAGTTGTCTTACGGAGCACGCGAGAGCCACGCCGCAAGCAACGAAACGCTGACCAGCTAGCCGAAATGTTGGCCGGTTCCAAGGTAACGCGAGATCCAGGCTCTCATAAACCTCTCGTAGCACCCTTCCCCTATAGCAGCTCGCGCCCGCCGGCACAGCTCCCCCGTGAAGTGGACGTTGTGCAGCGACACGAGCCGGTGGGCCAACAGTTCGTTCTCCCGCACCAGGTGCGAGAGGTAGGCCCGGCTGTAGCCTCCGGTGCACGCCTCGCAGGAGCACTCGGTGTCCAGGGGACCGAGCTGGCTCCGGTAACCGGCGTTCTTGAGGTTTATTCGTCCATTGTTCGTCAGCGCCGTCCCGTGTCGCGCGAGCCGGGTCGGCAGCACGCAGTCGAACATGTCTACGCCTAAAGCTATGACCTGCAGTATGCCGACCGGGTCCCCTATTCCCATGAAGTAGCGGGGTTTCTCGGCGGGAAGCTCTGGCGCCACGGCCTCGAGCGCTGCGAGCATCTCCGTCCGCGACTCTCCCACGCTCAGGCCCCCGACCGCGTAGCCGGGGAAGTCTAGCTCGACCGTGCGCCTCAGACTCTCCTTGCGCAGGTCCGGGTAGAGCCCGCCCTGCACGATCCCGAAGAGTGCCTGATCCTCCCTGGTGTGTACCTCTTTGC
>JALZFP010000253.1 GCA_030861485.1 Actinomycetota bacterium
CAGGTTCGCAACCCGGAGCGGCCCATGATATCATCGCCCGCGGACGTGGATAGGCTTTTGAGGGGGCGCATAGCCAACCTCGACCGGGAGAACTTCGTCGCCGTGCTCTTAAACGCCAAAAACGAGGTTATAGGGGCCCCTTTGATCAGTGTAGGCACGCTTTCCGCCTCCCTCGTCCACCCCCGGGAGGTCTTCAAGCCGGCCATCCGGGCGAGTGCGGCGAGCGTGGTGCTCGTGCACAATCATCCCAGCGGCAAGGTCGAGCCCAGTCCGGAGGATCGCGAAGCCACCAGGAGGCTCGAAGAGTCCGCCGGGATACTGGGTATAGAGGTGCTTGACCACGTTATCGTGGGCGATGGCTACTATAGTATGAAAGAACACGGCATGCTCTAGCCCGTGCGGGGCTAAGGCGTACCGCCTGAACGGTGAGGTTAGGATAATGTTCGGAGGGCTGTTTGGAAGGGACGTTGCGATAGATCTCGGCACAGCGAACACGCTTGTGTTCGTTAAGGGGCAGGGGATCGTTCTCTCGGAACCCTCAGTGGTTGCCATAGACAACAAGACTGATAAGGTCGTCGCGGTGGGGTCGGCGGCGAAGAGGATGCTCGGGCGTACCCCTGGCCACATTGTGGCGATGCGTCCCTTGAAGGATGGGGTAATAGCGGACTTCGAGGTTACAGAGAAGATGCTCTCGTACTTCATCCGCAAGGCGCAGCCGCAGAGCAGGATCCTGCGTTCGCTCTCCGGGCCGAGGGTCGTGGTGTGCGTGCCCAGCGGGGTTACGGGTGTGGAGCTCAGGGCGGTCAAAGAGGCGACGGAGTCGGCGGGAGCACGGCAGGCGTATACAATCGAAGAACCTCTCGCGGCGGCCATAGGGGCAGGGTTGCCAGTCAACGAGGCTCAGGGGTCTATGATCGTGGACGTCGGTGGCGGGACCAGCGAGGTTGCGGTGATCTCCCTGGGCGGGATTGTGACCAAATCGTCCATCAGGATCGCCGGCGACGACATAGACGACGCGATCATGACGTACATCCAGAAGGAGTACAAGCTCGCCATTGGCTCGCAGACGGCCGAGCAACTAAAGATGGAGCTCGGAAGCGCCTTCCTTCTGGATGACGGCGAGGAGTCGGCGGAGATAAGAGGCCGGGACCTTGTTACAGGACTGCCGAAGACCATAGTCATAACGAGCGAGGAGATTCGGGAGGCGATCAGCGTACCGGTAGACGCGATCGTGGCGGCGGTTCGGGACACCCTGGATCGAACACCGCCGGAGCTCGCCTCGGACATCATGGATCGGGGTATGATCCTTGCAGGCGGTGGCGCCTTGCTCAGGCTCTTCGACGAGCGTCTGAGGCGGGAGACGCAGGTCCCGGTGCACGTGGCCGACGACCCCCTGATGTGCGTCGCCATCGGCAGCGGCCGTTGCCTCGAAGAGATCGAGTATTACCGCAGCGCTCTCTCCTCCTCTTAACGCCTTGGGACGCCGGAAGTCTAGCGCCGTTAGCAGCCTTGCGGCCCTTATTATTCTCTGCGTGGCGAGCCTCGCCCTGTTCACGATCTACGTGAAGGAGGGCGACTCCGGGCCTCTACACACCGTCCAGCTCGGGGCTTCGGAGGTCTTGAGGCCGGTGCGGGGGTTGCTTGGCCTTGCTGCCTCACCTCTTTCAGCGGCGAGCGAGAGGGTTGGCAACGTCATGAATGTGGAAGAGAAGAGGGAGCTCGAAGAGAAGGTGCTGGAGTATGAGGAAGGGGCCGCGGAGGCCGCGCGTTTAAGGCAGGAGAACGAACGGTTGCGCCAGCTCTTGGACGGACAGCGGCCGTCTTTTACATACAGTCCTCTAGCATCGGTGGTCGCTCCAGTTGGCGGGCAGCTCACTAAGCGGGTGAAGATCAACGTTGGTACGAACGACGGCGTGCAGCCCGAACAACCAGTCGTCGTCGGGAACAACACCCTGGTCGGCCGCACCACCAACCAGGTCACCCCGAACACCGCCGAGGTCGTCCTCATCACCGACCAGAGTTTCGCCGCCGGCGTCCGCATCGTGCCGCCGAGCGGTTCGGGTGACGACGACTCGTCGGATGACTCCCACGGGGAGGGGCTCCTCAGGACCAACTGGGAGGGCTACCTCGGGGTGGATTACGTGGACCTCTCGGCCGAGGTCGAGCGGGGGGACTTCGTGACCACGAGCGGGCGGGCAGGGGATCGGGAGCTTCTATTCCCGCCGGGACTCTTCGTCGGGACGGTGGAGTCGGTGAGCTCGCAGGATATAGACCAGTACAAGAAGATAGTCGCAACACCCGCTGTGAAGGCTAAGGACCTTCAAGAGGTGCGGGTGATCACCGATTGGTGAACAGTTGACGGCGGGAAAATGTTAGAAACCGTACATATCTCTGTGGTCCGGGCGGCGCTCCTGGTCGGGCTCGCGGCTTTCCTGGAGTCGGCCCTCTCGCCCCTCCTTACCTTCGGGTGGGTGGGGCCGAGATTCCTCATCCTCGGCGTGGTCGTCGCCGTCGCGGGGTTGCGCGATCTGCAGGCCCTGCTTTTGGGCTTTTTCGGTGGCGTCCTCACGGACGCCCTCAGCAGCGGGTTGTTCGGGGCGGGGGCTTTGGGAGGAGTCATCGCGGCTGCGATATCGGTTCGGGCCGGGGATATGCGCCGGAACAAAGGAACGGGGCTCTACTTTGCCCAAACGGTCGCAGTTGCGGTGGCGGCATACGACCTCGTAGCCCTGTTCGCCACCGCCCTCGTCGGGCAGGGCAGCCCACCCATCTTAAGCTATCTCGCCAGCGGCATGTTCCCCGACGTGTTGTTGAATGCGCTACTTGCGTACCTCGCAGGCGGCTGGCTACTGCGGCTACTGGTCGCGAAGGAAGAAGCATGGACCTGAGTAGGAGCAACGTTCGCAGGGAGACGAGCCCCTTTGGGTGGCTGAGAGCCCTAGACCCAGTTTTGCTGGTTACCTCTTTAGCCCTCACGGGTTTCGGTGTTCTCGCCGTGTACGTTGCGGGCGACGACAACGGGGATATCTACGCGCTGAACCAGCTTTTGGGGTTAGCCTTGGGGCTCGCAGGGGCGGTACCGCTGACGCTCATGGACTACCGACGGCTAAAGCAATACCTGCCCTTTATCTACGGCCTCACCATCTTTTTGCTGCTCGCGGTTACGGTCGTAGGCATTAGTGCGAAGGGCGCGCAGCGTTGGATCGACGTAGGACCCGTGCAGATACAGCCCTCCGAGTTCGCCAAGCTGCTTATGGTCGTGGTGCTCGCCGGCTACTTCACCGACCGCCGCCTCGGCGACAATATGACCTTCATTAAGTCTTTGGGCTTAATCGCTCTCCCGGGGCTCCTCGTCTTTGCCCAGCCCGACCTCGGCACCGCGCTAGTGTTTGGGGCCATATTCTTCGTGATGGCTTTTATCGGGGGGGCCAGGCTTTACCAACTCGGGCTCCTCGTGGCGTCGGCTGTCGGCTGTGCCGGCCTCGTCATTGAGTTGGGGTTTCTCGAGGAGTACCAGGTAGCACGCCTCATGGCCTTCCTTGACCCCTCGGGGCTTACCGCCGAGGGCTACCAGCTCTTTCAGTCTAAGCTAGCCATAGGGTCCGGCGGACTCACCGGTAAGGGCCTGGACGCCACCACGCTCGCCAATTTGGGCTTCCTGCCAGAGGACCACACCGACTTCATCTTCTCCAACCTAGCCGAGAGGACGGGCTTCGTCGGGGGCCTCCTGCTCTTGGGGCTGTTCTTCGTCCTGATCTGGCGGATTCTCCATGTTGCAACCGTCTCCAGGGACCGCTTCGGTATCCTCATCGCCACCGGTATCGCCACCATCTTCCTCTTTCACGTCTTCGTTAACATAGGGATGACGATGGGGCTTATGCCAGTAACCGGTATCCCGCTGCCGTTTATCAGCTACGGGCGCAGCAACTTGGTGGTTAGCGTTATCTCTTTGGGCCTTCTCCAGAGCGTCGCCGTGCGCTCGAAGAAGGACACCTGAAGCACGCGAAAAGCTAGGTGGAACTGAGAGGGGTGGACCGAGGCGCCCTTTTTGGTAAACTCGTTGAGCTCGGAGTTCGTAGCGTTGAGATACCGGAAGGAAGGTTAAGGTGAAGATCACCTCGCTCGGCCACGCCGGTTTGTTTATCGAGACCCGCCACGGAAGCATCTTGTGCGACCCCTGGTTCAACCCGGCCTACTTCGCCTCCTGGTTCCCCTTCCCGAGCAATGAGGGCCTGGACCCGGCGACGTTCGGTAACCCCGACTACCTCTACCTCTCGCACTTGCATCTGGACCACTTTGACGCTCAGTTCCTGAGGGAGCATGTTTCCAAGAAAGCCACCGTCCTCCTGCCGGACTTTCCGCTGGGCCTTATGGAACGAGCCCTGCGCGACCTCGGCTTTACCAGCTTCATCAAAACCGACAACTTCGAGCCAGTCGAGTTGGATGGGCTGCGCGTGATCATCGGGTCCCTGGTCGCCCCCACCGATGGGCCTCTAGGTGACTCGGGGCTGATAGTGGACGACGGGGAGACATGCATCTTTGACCAGAACGACTCGAGGCCCGTGGACCTGGAGACCCTGACCAGCTTCGGACCCTTTGACGCGCACTTTTTGCAGTTTTCGGGTGCCATCTGGTACCCGATGGCCTACGACATGCCAGAGAAGGCTAAGCAGGCTCTGGGCGTCAAGAAGCGTGCCAACCAGCTCTCACGCTCCCTGCGCTATGTGCGTCAGATTGACGCGTCCTTTGTTATTCCTCACGCTGGGCCGCCGTGTTTTCTGGATGACGATCTCTTTCATTTCAACGACTTTGAGCGCGACCCGGCTAACATCTTCCCCGACCAGACCGTATTTCTCGAGTTCATGGAAGAGCATGGGATAGACAATGGGCGATCGATGATCCCCGGCAGCGTCGCCAGCTTTGAGGGAGGGGATTGCACGGTCGAACATCCGCTACCCGAAGATCAAGTTCAGAGCATCTTTACCGATAAACGGTCCTACCTCGAAGAGTACAAGGCCCGCAAGCAGCCGTTGATAAACGAGATCAAAACAGCTTTGCCGCGGGGCCAGGTAGCTATTTTTCCGGCGCTCAAGGAGTGGTTCGAGCCGCTCCTTGAACAGGCCGACCTGAACTGCGTCGGGATTAACGGCCGGGTGCTACTCGACTTAGAGAGGGAGAAGGTGGTCCTCGACTTCCAGCAGCGGCTGGTGTACGAGTACGCCGAGGAGACGTCGTACGACTACCTCTTCCGCATAGACCCGGCGTTGGTTGAGCACCAGATCCTCAACCATGAGGAGGACTGGATCAACGGCCTCTTCCTCTCGTGCCGCTTCGAGGCGAAACGCCGCGGCGCTTACAACGAGTACGTCTACAACTTCTTTAAGGTTCTCTCCCCGGAACGCCTGCGCTACTCGGAGGACTACTACGCCCAGTCGGCGCCGGTGAGGCAGCTGTGGGAGTGTGGCAACTTCATGGTCCAGCGCAGTTGCCCACACCTCAAGGCCGACCTGACGCGCTTTGGGGAAGAGAAGGACGGAATACTGACCTGCACTCTGCACGGCTGGCAGTTCGACCTTGCGACCGGAAAGTGCCTCACCTCCGACGAGAACCGCCTCTACACGAGGCCCACAGTTGAGAAAGTGGGAGAAGAGACCTCGGTGACCTCCCAACACTAGGTTTAAGAATTCCGAGGCTCGCAGACAATACGATGCTCGCGCAAACATGAGGAGGGGATCGAATGGAGAACAGGGTGCAGACGGAGGGACGCGAGAGCGACGCCTGGGTTTTAGGCTCCGTTAAAGATGTGGAGTACGTGGCGCCCAAGCCAGAGCCTGAAGGGGCCCAGATGTGGTTTTTTACCCGTAAGGGCGGCGTCTCCAAGCCTCCGTTCGACTCCTTGAATATTTCCCTGAAGGTCGGCGACGACCCTGACGCGGTCACCGAGAACCGGGATCGCATACGCGAAGCCATGGAAGGGCGCGAGTCAGCCTGGGTGCGCCAGGTCGCTGGCGACGGGGTTGTGCGGGTGAGCAGACCCGGTCTCGCCGGGGAGGCCGACGCGCTGGTAACGGACGAGGGGGGATTCTCGCTGGTCGTGGCCGTCGCCGACTGTGTACCCGTGGCGCTCATCGGGGATGAGGCTGGAGAGGTGGCAATTGTCCACTCCGGCTGGCGAGGCACGATAGCGGAGATCGTCGCCAGGGTCGTTCGGGAGATGGACGGGGATGGTATCCGGGCCTACATCGGGCCGTGCATCCGGGGGTGTTGCTATGAGGTCTCGGAGGAGCTGGCGGAGCGGTTCGCCGATAGGTTCGGCCGAAAGGTTGTGGAGGGCCGGTACCTCGACCTACCGCGCGCCATCAAGAGGAACCTCGAGGACGTGGGGGTTGTGGAGGTGCACGACTTGGGGCTGTGTACCGGGTGCCGGACAGACCTGTTCTTCTCACACCGCAAGCTGGGGCCGGAGACGGGACGTAATCTGGCGGCGGTGGCACGGTTGCCGTAGTCCGCGCGGGATTAGGCTCGCACACCCGTCTACTGGTAGATGTCGGTTCCGGCGGGTATACTAAACGGCCGGAAGTTGCGGTGCGTGATCTCTGTTCTGGCGTATCCGTCAGGTTTATCAAAAAGCTATGGAGAGTGTTAGTATGTTTGCGGTGTTAAGAATCGGTGGCAAGCAGTACCGGACCGGTAAGGACGAGGAACTGGTCGTGGACCGCCTCTCCGGCGAGGTCGGAGAGGCGGTTGAGTTGCCGGTCGCGTTCGTGGCCGACGGCGACGACTTCGATCTGGGCTCCGACAGGACGGCTAGGGTGGAGATTCTCGAGCACCTGAAGGGCGAGAAAGTCCACATCTACAAGTACAGGTCCAAGAAGAACAGCAGAAAGAAAACCGGGCATCGTCAGGCGCGAACCCGGATTAAGGTCCTGGAGGTCTAAAGAATGGCACACAAAAAAGGCGGCGGGTCGTCGAGAAACGGCCGGGATTCCGAGGGCAAACGGCTCGGTGTAAAGGTTTGGGGTGGCGAGATCGTCTCGGCCGGGAGCATCATTATTCGTCAGAGGGGCACGAAGGTCCACCCCGGCATGAACGTTGGCAAGGGCTCCGACGATACCCTCTTTGCCAAGATTCCTGGCAAGGTAAATTACTCCCGCTCGCGCGGCACGCGCGTCGTGAGCGTCGTCGAGGATCCCGAAGGGGTGGCGTTGAGGGCTACCACGGGGGCCACGGCCTGAACACGCTGTATTCTGGGGGTTTCTAGCCCCATTGCAGTTCGTAGATGAAGCCCGGTTCGTCGTCCGCGCGGGGCGCGGCGGCGACGGTAGCGTCTCCTTTAACCGGGAGAAGTACAAGCCGCGCGGCGGCCCGGACGGTGGCCGCGGCGGAGATGGAGGGTCGGTGATCTTCCGGGCTACCAGAGACCTTCAGACGCTAGAGCCCTACGCTCACCGCAAGCTCATCAAGGCGGAGCGCGGCCGTCACGGCTCGGGCAACAACCGCGCTGGCGAGAGGGGAGACCGCGTCGTCGTGGACGTTCCGGTAGGCACCCTCGTCTTTGACGACGACGGCCTGCTCGCCGACCTCTCTGAGATGGGGCAGGAGTTCGTCGCCGCGAGGGGGGGTAGTGGGGGACGCGGCAACGCCTCTTTCGCGAGCTCTACCCGCCAAGCACCGGCCTTCAGGGAGAGGGGCCTCCCCGGCGAGGAGAGAGAGATCCGCCTTGAGCTCCGCTCTCTCTCCGACGTGGGGCTCGTTGGTCTCCCGAACGCTGGAAAGTCTTCCCTGCTACGTGCTCTGAGCGCCGCCCGGCCTAGGGTGGGCAACTATCCGTTCACTACGCTCAACCCGCAGCTCGGGGTTGTGGACGAGAAGACCTATCGCAACCCCTACGTCGTGGCGGACATCCCGGGCCTTATCTCCGGCGCCAGCGAGGGTCGGGGTCTCGGTAACCGCTTCTTGCGGCACGTGGCGAGGGCGCGTCTCCTGACGCTTGTCCTCGACGCCTCGGAGAACCCAGAGGGGGCCGAGGCCACCTTGCGGGCGGAGCTCTATGCCGCAGCGCTCTCAGACAGGCCGACCGTAGTGGTACTCAATAAGATCGATACCCTGGATGACGAGCTGCGGGAGTATTTACGCGAGGCGTTCCCCGGCGCGGTTCAGGTCTCGGCCCTCACGGGCGAGGGTGTGGAGGGGTTGCGGGACCTTCTGGAGGAGCGCCTCCGTTCATTGGGCGAGCGAGAGTTGGCAAAGACGAATGGGAGTGATGGGACGACCAAGCACCGCGTCTTCCGTCCGACGTTCAGGGGGCTACGCGTCGAGGAGGTCGGAGAGGGCGTATACGAGGTATCGGGCGGTAATGTCGAGCGGCTCGCCTTGAGGACCGACTGGGACAGCACCGAGGGGGTCGCGAACTTTCAGCGCGAGTTGGAGAAAAAGGGCGTCGTGGCGGCGCTGAAGAAGGCCGGGGCGGAGCCTGGCGACGAGATCCGTATCGGCGAGGTGGAGTTCGAATACCAGTGAGGGTATCTTGAGCAGGGTAGGGATCTTCGGCGGAACCTTCGACCCCGTACACAACGGGCACATGATTATCGCCGAGCAGGTAGCAGAGGCTCTGGGGCTTTCTCGTGTGGTCTTTGTGCCGGGTGGTACGCCGCCACACAAGCCGGCCTCGAGCGTCAAAGCTGCTCCCGAGTACCGCTTCGAGATGGTCGAGGCGGCTATCCAGGGCAACGAGAAGTTCTACGTGGACCGTGTAGAGATCGAGGCCGGGAGGGCCATGTATAGCGTCGAGACGGTACCGCTCATAAAAGAGCGCTGGGAGAACTCGGGGGGCGAGTGGTTCTTTATTACTGGGGCTGACGAAGTCTCCAACCTGCTCTCATGGAAGGAGCCCGATAAGCTCCTGGAGGAGGCCGCGATGGTAGCGGCGACGAGGCCCGGCTACGACATCTCCAACCTGAGCCACCTCGAGAGAGAGTTGAGCAACTTCGACCACATCATACCCGTCGAGTGCACGCGGGTAGACATCTCGGCGACCGGGATACGGCGGATGTTGATGGAGGGGAGGAGCGTGAGGTATCTGGTACCGGAGGGGGTGCACGAGATCATCCACGATAGGGGATTGTACGGGGTGCGAAGGGACGAAAGAGAGAGACGGGAGGGACACTTGAGCAGGAGCAAGGAAGCGTGAACCACGACGAGTCGGCGGCCAGGCGAGTGGAGGAGTACCGGGACGAGCTGGAGTTGACCCGACACATGGCGGAGACGGCGGCCCGTGCGGCGGCCGGGATGTTCGCCAGAGACGTGGTTATCGTGGACCTGAGAGAGGCCGTCTCCTACACTGATTACTTCGTTATCGCCAGCGGCGAGACCGAGCGCCAGACGCGACGCATCGTTGAGGAGATCCTCGATAGGATGAGGGAGGAGGGCTACAGGCCCCGCTCACGGCGCGTGGATGAGGGGACGGCCTGGATCAGCCTGGACTTTATTGATGTGGTCATCCACGTCTTTACCGACGAGGCCCGCGACTACTACCGCCTGGAATTCCTCTGGCGGGGCGTGCCACAAGAGCGCTGGGAGGAATCACCGGCGCGCTAATCGCGTTGACAGCGCACCCTTGCTTGCTATACTTTGCCAAGCCTTTTGGGGCCGTAGCTCAGCTGGGAGAGCGCCACGCTGGCAGCGTGGAGGTCACGGGTTCGATCCCCGTCGGCTCCACTACTGATGGCTTGTGGGGAGCCCGAAGTGGAGACGAGAGCTTTTAGACCGCTAAAGAGCATCTTTTCGAGGTTCTGTTGTGCCCCGATGCCTATCTTGATTGTTAAGGAGATCGGCTTAACACCCTTGTAACGTTCCTGCGTAGGGGTCGGCGTAGGGGCCAAGGTGGTGGACGTACGTTTGCAGGCTCTCAGGTATGCATTGGAAAACTGGTTTAGAGGATGCGCCAAACTATGCTAGCTGGCACCATTGCCTGCAGCAGAGTTTAGATGAGGAGGTAGTAGCTTCATGTCGTCTTCGGAGCTGATCCGGTGGGGCGGGCTGGCGGCCATGCTAGCTGGCGCGACGTTTATCGTGTTGATGCTGATCCCGGAAGGGCCTCCTGGTTCGTTCCTCTACACCTTGAACAGCCTCGTGTTCGTCGTCGCGGTGCTCCTAAAGCTAGCGGGGCTGGCGGGGTTCCACGCCCTGCAGAAGGGGACCTACGGGCGCGTCGGACGCGCAGGCTTCTACACGGTCGCCGTGGCAGGGGTAGCCCAGATCGTAGCCCAGGTAGGCCTCATGTCTGGGAGCACGGCCCTTGAATTTCTCGACTTTTTGGGGCTCTTGGGCGTGATGGTCGGGTTGGTGCTCTACGGGGCGGCCACCCTGCAGGCGAGGGTTCTGCCACGCTGGTGTGGTGTGGGGTTCATCGTCGGCTTACCGGTATGGTTGGCCGTATCGGTAGTCTTGGGAAACGAATTTGGAGGATCGCTTGGGGGGACGATATTCGGGTTACTGTGGCTGGGGCTAGGCTATGTGCTCTGGTCGGGAAGGGGCACAGCAACCGAGGAACCTTCACCACGTGTGCGCTAGGCAACCCCGTCGCTTTCTAGAGTCTCTATAACAGATAGGATGGCCCTTGCTCCTCAAGATAAATCTCCACCGAGTAAGCTCAAGAGAAAAGGAACCTCGTGGTAAGGCGGATATTGGTAGCTCGCCACCCAGGCGGTACCATTGTACGGCTTATCGGAAGTGTGGAGAAGAAAGGGGCAAGAAGGAGAAGTTCAAGCCGCTTAGCAACCGAGCACTGGTCAAGCTGGTCGAGCGCGAGGAGCAGAGGGCCTCGGGCATAATTCT
Source organism: Actinomycetota bacterium (assembly GCA_030861485.1). Classification (GTDB taxonomy): domain Bacteria; phylum Actinomycetota; class Rubrobacteria; order Rubrobacterales; family Rubrobacteraceae; genus Rubrobacter_F. Next base: position 10,837 of record JALZFP010000253.1, read on the forward strand.
CCCAGATGCTGCCAAGGAGAAGCCTTGGAAGGCTCACATCTTCGCGGTAGGTGCTCACGAGGACGTCACAAGGTCAGCGCCGAGGACGTCGCGGTCTTTCGCCAAGTACGCGGGGACCGAGTTCAAGATCTATTGATGAGGAGCACCTGATAGTGGAGGACGAGGACATCCTCGGGTGGCCGAGGGGTACAAGCACAAGAGGCACCGATCTCATAACCAAGAGCAACTACCCGGTGCCCTTATAGGGACGATAGGAGCGGTAAAGCAAAGAGTACGAAGGTCACCAGGCAGACTCAAAGGACCAGGGTATCGCCCTGGCACTGTTTTATCTCCCCGGTGAGTTACGGTACCGATCTCAAAATACTAAATCACCTGAGCTTCGGTTCCAAGCCCTGCTGACTGACGGCGCGAGAGAGGTGCGCTTTGAGCGGGCGACAGTGAGTTAGGGTTGCTTGAACACCAAGACGTTTCTCCCCTGAAGCAAACCCTCCTGCTCGTAAAGCCTTCGGGTTCGCTTGGTCTTGCGCGAAGGCCTGGCTCCAACGACCCCGAACCCTAGAGCATCGAACGGCGGTGATCACTACCGGGGTAGTTCCGCTGAGAATTCCGTGGCCTCAACCGTCAGGCATCATGCTTGAGCCGAGGTGTGCCTAAGCAGAAAAAATGTGACAAAGGTAGTAAGAGCGCGATTGCTCCAATAGGAAATGAATTAAGGGCGGTCGTTTGTGGTGGAGGGTGGAGAGAGGGGGATGTCACACGGATAGATGAGGATGCGGTCGTTTACTTTATCGCTATCGATTCTGATGGTATTGCTTCGGAAATAGTTTCAAGATCGTTCGCGCGAAGATGAGGTAGTAAACGTTGCTCACTCAAAGGTAAAAG
>JALZFP010000254.1 GCA_030861485.1 Actinomycetota bacterium
ACCCCTTGATGCCGCTACGGGCTATGCCTTCGATCACGTACCGTTGGGCGATGAGGAAGACTATGAGGACCGGGATGCTGGCTATCACGCCGCCGGCCATGATGACGGCGTAGTCGGTCTGGTAGGAGAACCCGAGGAGGGCGAGCCCTGGTGGCAGGGTGAGGCTCTCGGGGTTGAAGAGCACGTAGATCGGCCAGAGGAAGTCGTTGTAGTTGGTCAGAAAGGACAGGAGGGCGAGCGTGGCTAAGGCTGGCTTGCTCAGGGGCAGCACGATGCGCGTAAAGATCTGAAACCGGTTCGCTCCGTCCAAGAGCGCCGCCTCTTCGAGCTCTTCGGGCAGCGCCAGGAAGAACTGTCGCAGGAAGAAGACCCCGAACGCCCCAGCCGCCCCCGGCACGATTATCGCCAGCAGGGTGTCGAGCCAGCCGAAGGTATCGACTATCGCGTAGTTGGGCACGAGGAAGAGGAACTGGGGGATGAAGAGCGTGCCGATGATCGCGGCGAAGAAGATCCTCTTGCCCCTGAACTCCATCCGGGCCAGGGCATAGGCGGCGGGTGCCGCCGTCGCAAGCACGAGCACCGCGTGTGCCGCCGCCGCCACCATGCTGTTGACGAACCATCTTAGGACCGGCGTACCGGCGGAGTTCAGGATGGTGTCGTAGCCGTAGGTTGAGGGCTCGTTGGGGAGAAAGTTCAGGGGGAGCGTGGTGGCCTCGACGTTGGTCTTGAACGAGGTCGAGAGCATCCACAGAAGAGGAGCCACGAAGATGAGCGTCAGGAAGAGCAGGGCCGCGTAAGAGAGTGCCAGCCTGGCGATCTGTCCCACGCTCCGGCGATTGCGCTTGCCTTCGGGAGGGGCCGTTGCTTGGGCCATCTTAGTCCTCCTTCTGGCGGAAGAACGCGAAGTTGAGGGCACCTATCGCCGCGAGGAAGAGGGCAAGTACGTAGCTCATCGCGGCGGCGTCCCCCATGCGGAAGTTCTGCCAGCTTTCTTCCGCGATGTACATGATCGCCGTGCGGGTTGCTTCGCCGGGGTTGCCCTGAGTGACGAGGTAGGCCTGGCCGAACATGTTGGCCGAGGCGAGGATGGTGACCGTTACGACGAAGAGGAGTATGGGCCTCAAACCCGGCAGGGTAACGTTTAGGAACCTCTGCCAACGGTTGGCACCGTCGACCTTCGCCGCGTCGTAGAGGTCGCGGGGTATGTCTTGGAGGCCAGCGAGGTAGATGACGGCGTTGAAGCCCAGAGTCCACCAGACGGTCATGCCGACTAGCGAGATCCAGGCCCACGGCAGCCCGTTGGTCCAGGGCGTGTCCCCTGGAAGCCCGAGCTGCCCAAGGTAGTAGTTGACGGGCCCAACCTTGGGGTCTAAAAGGTAGCGCCACAGGATGCCGACCACGGCCACGCCGAGCACGTACGGGGCGAAGTACATTGCCCGGAAGAAGTTCCTTCCCCGGAACTTCTGATTGAGGATCAGGGCCACGAGGAGGGGGACGACCACGAGGAACGGCACGCTGAAGAGCGTGAACTTGGCGGTGGCCCCCATACTCTGCCAGAAAGCCCCGCTCGTCGGGGAGCCGGGTGTGAGCAGCTTGACGTAGTTGTCAAGTCCGACGAAGGGTTGCTCAGATAACAGATAGTCGTAGTTGTGGAGGCTGATCCAGACGCCGTAAACGGCGGGTGTGAGGACGAAGAGGGCAAAGAGGACCAGATACGGCGCCAAAAACAGGTACGGCGTCGCGGGGCTGCCCTTTATGGAGCCCCCGGCGCGCTCGCGGGATAAAGCCTCCGCTGGTGGGGGCTGCGTCTTTAACCTTCCTACACCGTGTGTGGCCAAACCTACTCTACCTCCCCGTATTTCTGGCGGTTCTCTTCCAACAGCTTGTCGGCGCGTTGTGCCGCCTCGTCGAGGGCTGTTTTTGGCTCCTTCACGAGGAGGACGGCCTCGTTGTACGCGGCATCCAGAACGGTCTGGACCTCGTAGATGCCGGTTATCTGCGGGTTGAAACGGAGATACGGGACCTGGCGGGCGAGCGTGGCCTGCTCCGTCAGGTCCGTGAACTCCCCGCTCTCGCGCACGCTGTTGCGCGCCGGTATCTGGCCGGCCTCGGCCCACCGTAGGGAGTTGCGCCCGATCCAGTCCATGAACATCTTGGACGCCTGCAGTTTGTTTTCGTCCGGCTCCGCCTGATTAAAGAGCACGAAGTTGTGCGAGTTGGCGTAGGCCGCCTCTTCGGAGCCTATCCTGGGCAGCGGAGCTACCCCCCACTCCAGGTCCGGGTTCTCCTTGAAAGCGTTGACCATCCAGATCCCGTTCCAGTGAAAGGCGTTTTCGTTGTTCTGGAAGGCGACCAGATCGGCGTCCTGGCCCACGTTCTGGGGGCTGTGGCCGTTTTTTATGAGGTCCACCATCCACATGAGGGCCTCGACGCCCTCGTCGGAGTTGTAGGTGGCCCGCGTGGCATCCTCGTCGTACAGCTCACCGCCGAACTGCCAGACGAGCGTCCGGAGCCAGAACCCGCCGGTGAACAGGAACGGGGAGACCCAGGAGCCCTGCACGCCGTTGCCCTTGATCTCCTCTAGCATACCCGCGTACTCCTCACGGGTCGCGGGCGGCCCTTCCGGGTCGAGCCCCGCCTCCCGCATCACCCTCTTGTTGTAGTAGAGGCCCAAGGGGTGCATGTCGAGCGGTATTCCGTAGCGCTGGCCGTTGTAGAAGCCCGACTGCCAGGCTACGGGTGCGAAGTCCTCCTCCCGCAGCCCTAAAGAGTCGGCGACCTCGTCCAGGGGGACGATTACGCCGCGCGCGGCGTTGGTCGCGAGGCGGTCTATGTGCATGATGCCGACGTCCGGCCCGTTGCCGCTCCCGACCGCGGCCGGGGCCTTCTGGTAGAAATCCGGGTCCCAGATCATTACGTTCATCGCGACGCTTATGTTCTCGTGCTCGTCGTTGAACCGGTCGACCAGCTCTCGCATTGCCGGCCCGTCCCCGCCCGTGAACCCGTTCCAGAATGCGAGTTCCACGGGCGGTCCCTCGTACTCCGCGCCGCCGCTCGCCGCACTCCGGCCGATCATCGCCGGGTCACCCGTACCACCACAGCTCGCCAAGAGGAGCAGCCCGGCGCCGCCGATCAGAAACTCCCGGCGCGTGAACCCGCGACCGGTGGGG
>JALZFP010000216.1 GCA_030861485.1 Actinomycetota bacterium
CCTTCGCTCACCGCATCGTAGCCTTCGACGATCCGGTTCATGATCTCGTAAAGGACCATATGCGGTCCTCGCTGGAGCCGATCGGGCTCGCCTTCCACCTTCTCGCGGAGTATGCTCAAGGTAGGATCTGCGCCGTACAGGACCGTGATGATGAAGTCCGGTGCCACAAAGGCGTGTACCTCCCCGAACTGGACCCTCTCCGCGCCCTCAACGTAACGCGCCGACCTGAGCACTACAAAGAGGCGCTCGCCGTAACGCTCGATCTTTGGTCGCTGATCGGGCTCGATCGCCTCCTCCACTGCCAGCTCGTCCAGCCCGAACTGCCCAGCGACGGAGACGAACTCCTCCATGCTCGGCTCGCGGAGGTTGATCCAGGCGAACTTGCCGGGTTCGCGGCAGGCCCGACAAGCCTCCTCTGGCGTGCCGGTCGTGGTCCGGCGACCATCCACATAGACGGCACTTTCGACGAACACCGCCGCATTATACGCCGCGCCGCGAGCGCGCCTCGCAGGGTATTGCTCTGCCCACGACGGTCCATTGCGTGGTGGTTTTGGTAACAAAGAGCCGATGAGGGTGATGGACCTGGAGGGGCGGCATATCGGGTAGCTCACGAAGGAGTTCTCGAAGGTGCCGCCCTCCTCGGCCAGCAAGGACCGCAGGCTGGGCATTTTCTGGGCCGAGGTGTAGTCCAGGTCGTCGCCGCGTCTTTCTCAGCGTTCCATGCCCGGGTAAAGGCTCTGTAAGGTTTGGTTAGCGTTCGGTAAAGGTCCGGCCAGCAGCGTCCATACGCGGCGAACTACTGGGTACAATTTTCTAAGTGGGTACCAAGTTTCGGCTCAGGTTCCGGGTGTGGATGCCGCTGTTGGCGGTGCTGCTGGTGTTGCTTGCGGTTGCGACGCTCCTCCTCTACGTGCTCCCGATAGCCAAGTCCCGGCTCTCGGGGTACGCGGAGAATCGCGCTGTGGCTCTGGCGGATGCGGCGGCGGACGCCGCAGCGGAATCGGAGGAGCGCGCCTTGAAGAGGGAGTTGCGTCTCCTCACCAATAGCGAGGGGGGAGGAGTTTTGGTCGTCGACACGGAGGGGCAGATCTTGGCACGGGCCGGCGATCGGCCGTTCTCCCCTCCGCCCGAGGATTTACTTCAGCGGGCTGCCGAGGGGGAGCGCATGAACGACAGGGTCGGGCAACAGAGGGTGGCAGTGGTGCCGTTCGTCCGCGAAGGCGACCTAGCGGGAGGGGTTATCTACGCTCCCGGCGACTCCGAAGACATCTTGTACCAGCTTTTTTTCCGCAGCGGGATCGAGGCGGCGGTGGTGGCTTCGGTGCTTGGAGGTGGCCTCGCTCTCCTTTTGGCTACCCTCCTCAGCCGGCGTGTCGAGCGTATATCTCGGGGTGCCCGAGAGATGGGTAAGGGTGACTTCTCCAGCCGCATCAAACCCGGCTTCGACGACGAGCTCGGCGTGCTCGCCCGGACCTTCAACTCCATGGCCGAGAGGCTCGAAGACTCCTTTCTCCAGCTCGAGGAGAAGAGCGCGACGCTTGACGCCATCCTGAACAATCTCGTCGAGGGGGTGGTGGTGACCGACCTCCTGGGCAACGTGACGTTCATAAACCGCTCCGCCCGCGCGATGCTAGGCCTGGGTAGTGAGTGTAGCTCGGGAGAGCTGCCGAGTCCCTTCGAGGATTTCGACCTCCCGAGGGCGGTGGCGCGCTGTGCACAGAAGCGGGAGTGCGGCGAGGCCCGGGTGCGGGACGGGGAGGGATTTTTGCAGGTCAGGCTGGAGCACGTGTCTGCCTTTGACGAGCACAAGGGCGGGGTGCTAGTGGTGATCCGCGACCTCTCCGAAGGGCGGCGCCTGGAGGCGAACCAACAGCGCTTTCTTGCCAACGCCGCCCACGAGCTCAAAACCCCGATCACCACCATTCTGGGCGCCTCGGAGCTCTTGCTCACCGAGAGCAAAGACGATCCGACGGTCAGGCGCCGCTTTTTAGAGCACATCCTCTCCGAGGCTAACCGCATGCAGCGGCTCTCGGACTCGCTTCTCAGGCTGGCCCGGACGGGCGTGGACATGAGGGACCCGGAGATCGTGGTCGTGGACCTCGACGGCGTGGCAAGGGAGGCCGCCGAGCGGGTGGAGCCACTTACGGAGAGCGCGGGGCTGAGACTGCGCGTGGAGGGGTGGGGCGAGCGCGTCCTGGCGGACCAGGAGTGGCTTGAGCAGGCGCTCCTGGTCGTGCTCGGCAATGCCGTCCGGTTCTCGGAGCGCGGTGCCGACATCTGGCTGCGCCTGAACGGCGCTGCCGTAGTCGTGGAGGACGAGGGGGCGGGGATTAGCGAGTCCGACCTGCCCTACGTCTTCGAGCGCTTCTACCGCGGGAAACGAAGCTCTGGAGGCTTCGGGCTAGGACTGTCCATCTGCAAGGACCTGGTGGAGAGGATGGGCGGGAGCATCTCTTTGAAATCCGAAGAAGGTGCCGGTACGAGGGTCGAGATAGAGTTACCGGAGGTGGGCACAGGTGCCGAAGATACTGATAGTTGAGGACGACCCGGCGGTAAGAGACGTCGTGGAGCATGCCCTCTCACGCGAGGGAATGGAGACGCTAACGCTCGGAGACGGGGAGGCAGCGCTGGAGCGCCTGAGGCGGGAGACGGTGTCATTCGACCTCGTCGTTCTGGACGTGATGCTCCCAGGGATGGACGGCATAAGCGTCTGCCGCGAGATCCGGGCGGGCGACGCCGGGAGCGCGAGCAGCGATGTGCCGATCGTGATGCTCACCGCCCGAGACGACGAGATCAACGTGGTGGTAGGTCTGGAGGTCGGTGCCGACGATTATGTCACGAAACCCTTCAGCCCGCGCGAGTTGGTGAGCCGCGTCCGAGCGCACCTCAGGAGGCGGCGCCTGGACGCGAAGGGCGTCTTCGACGAGCAGCAAAAGCTCGAGTTCCCGGGGCTGGAAGTGGATCTCCGGAGTAGGCAGGTGACGAGCGGGGGCTCACCCGTTACGCTGACGGCCAAGGAGTTCGAGGTTCTGGCACTTTTGGCGTCGCACCCGGGGCAGGTATACAGCCGCGAGCAGATAATGCGCCACCTCTGGGAGGGGGACTTCTTCGGTGAGACTCGCTCCGCCGACGTCCACGTTCAGCACATCCGTAGGAAGATTGAGCCCGACCCCAAGAGCCCTCGCTACGTCCAAACGGTACGTGGCGTCGGCTACAGGTTTGC
>JALZFP010000223.1 GCA_030861485.1 Actinomycetota bacterium
GAACCTGCGCCGCTAGGAGGATGGGACTGGCCTGATGCAGGAGCTCGAGCGCCAGAGAGAACGCGAGAAAGAGCGGTCCCAGTCGGAGCGTGAACCGACGCGTGAGGAGCTCTACGCCGAGGTAGACGGGGAGCCCACGCGGAGGTCCCGGAGGACCAAGCCGAAGACGGGACGCCAGAGGCGCCGCCAGCGTCTGATCTTCCTGCTCCTTGTGGCGGCACTCGCCGCCTACCTCTTCGTGGCACACACCCCCTACCGGGAGAGCACGCTGCAGTGGGTCGCCGATCTCAACCCCCTAGGAGAACAGGGGCAGGCCACCTACGATGAGCCCGAGCTCCAGGAGGAGCAAGGCGCCCCTTCCGAGCAGCCGGGAGAAGGGGAGGAGGAGCAAAGCGACTCCGACCAGCCGGCTGAAGAGGAGACCGAGAAGAACGTCTACGCCGCGACGACGACCACCGAGGTGAAGGAGTCTCTGGCCGACGTGCCCGAGAGGGTCTACGTTCCGAACGTCATGGACGGCACCGTTACCGTTATCGACCCTGAGACTTTCGAGATAGTAGACAGCTACCAGGTAGAGGGGCTTCCGTTTCACGTCACCCCGTCCTGGGACATGTCGGCGCTGTACGCCGGAAATGAGGAGTCGAGCACGCTCACGGCTATAGACATCCGGACTGGGAGGCCGTCGGGCACCACCAAGGTCGCCTTCCCCTACAACTTCTACTACACCCCAGATGGGGAGAAGGCCATCGTGGTCGCCGAGCGTATCCAGACTATAGGCATCCGTGACGCGGAGACGTGGGAGCTTTTGGGGAGCGTTTACATCCCCTGGCCCGGCGTGGACCACCTCGACTTCTCCGAAGACGGCAGCTACTTTCTCGCCAGCAGCGAGTGGAGCGGGGTAGTCTCGAAGGTGGACGTGGAGAAGATGGAGCTCGTGGACTACGCGGAGGTTACGGGCGCCCTACCGATAGACATCAAGCTCTCCCCCGACGGCGAGGTCTTCTACGTTGCTAACCAGGGGAGCAATGGCGTTTCCGTGATCGACCCGGAGAAGATGGAGGAGATCGACTTTATCCCCACGGGCGAGGGGGCGCACGGGTTGCAGATCTCGCGCGACACCAAGTCTATGTACATAGCCAACCGCCTGGAGGGCACCATATCCGTTATGGACTTGAAGACGCGCAAGATCACCGACACGTGGGTGACCGGTGGTACCCCGGACATGATGCAGATCTCACCCGACGGTAGGCAGCTCTGGGTCTCTGGGCGCTACGATGGCGCGGTCTACGTAGTGGACACGAGGACCGGAGAGCTCCTGGCCACGATCTTCACCGGCGCTCAACCACACGGCCTCACCTACTTCCCCAACCCCGGCCGCTTCAGCCTGGGCCACAATGGCGTCTACCGCTAACGAGACGCCAACCCTCAGCGGATAGTCGTCGGCTTTTGCCGCGTTGTGTTCTTTGGGTAAGGTGGCGACAGCGGGCAATCGGGGAGAATCGATAAGGAGGCTGGGCCCGATGGTTAGTCTGCTGGCATAAAGGCGTAAAGAACGTAGGGCGCGTATGCATTCGCCCTCTCTGCCGATAGCCGAAAACCAACAGATGACCGTTGTTTGTGCCGTGCTATGATCTTCGCGATGCCTCTCTTTTCAGACCGGATAACCCGGTGACGAGCAAAAACTCGAGCGCTCGCTCCGTGCTCCTCGCCGTCGCGGTCGCGACTGCAGGTGTGGTACCGGCCTTTCTTACCGGTGGGCTAGCGGTCCAGATCCGGGCCGAGTTCGGCTTTGGCGAGGGCGCTCTGGGGCTCGCGGTTGCTGTGTTCTTCGCCGTGTCCGCGCTCGCCTCGGTGGCCTCTGGGCGTCTGGTTGAGCGCGTGGGGTCTTTCCTGGGGATGCGCCTCGCTGCCGCGGTGAGCGCCGTCTCGTTGCTCGCCGTCTCGGCGCTCGCGGGCTCGTGGTGGGGGCTCGTCGCCTGCCTGGTGATTGGTGGTCTGGGCAACTCGATTTCCCACCCCGCGACGCATCTCTTTCTCGCCCGAAAGGTCGGGGAGGGGCGTCAGGGATTGGCCTTCGGCGTCAAGCAGGCGGCCATACCGGCGGCTACCCTGCTCGCCGGCCTTGCCGTTCCCTCCATCGCCACGACCGTTGGCTGGCGTTGGGCCTTCGCCGGCTGCGCCGCCCTTGCCCTCTGCGTCGTCCTGCTCGTGCCCGGAGGCGGAGAAGGAGGCCTCCGTCACATCAAGGAGGCGCGAGCCGGCGACGTACCCCTCACGCCGCTTATCCTGCTGGCTTTGGGTATCGGGCTTGGATCGGCGGCGGCCAACCCTCTGGGCGCCTTCACCGTCGAGTCGGCGGTTTCCGCCGGTACAGAGGTGGGCGTGGCCGGTCTGCTACTGGCCCTGGGGAGCGCTGCCGGCGTCGCCGTCCGCGTAGTAGCTGGCTACCTCGCCGACAAAATGAACAGTGGGCGCCTGCGCCTCGTCGCAGGGATGCTCGGGGTCGGA
>JALZFP010000237.1 GCA_030861485.1 Actinomycetota bacterium
TGCCGTAGAGGGCGAACGCCTCCACAAGCCCTATCCCCAGGAACATCAGCGTCCTCGTCTGCTCAAAGGCCTCCGGCTGGCGGTGGATGGAGGCTATTGTCTGCCCGATGAGGTAGCCCATCCCCGCCCCCGGTCCTATGACCGCCGTTCCCGCCGCTATCCCTACCCCTATGAGCTTCTGCTCCTGCTGCAAGAGCGCCAGCAGAACGGTCGCTGCCTCTACCACCACCGGAACTACCATCTATACCAGCTCCTTTCCTTCGCTGCTCTAACGACGATCTAACGCGAGCGGTTGCCCGCGCCTTTGCATCTCCCTCTGCTGCTGCCCTAGTGATCCTCCCCGGCGTTCATAGCCAGCTCTATATAAACCTGTGTGAGTATAGCGAAAATGTAGGCCTGAATTACCGCCACAAAGATCTCGAACGCGTAGAACGCCAGCGCCAGGGGCACGGAGACTATCGCCACAAAGGTGCCCAGGTACAGGATGAGGCCGAGGAAGACGAAGATGATCAGGTGCCCTGCCAGGATGTTGGCGTAGAGTCGCATCCCGAGCGTCAGGGGCTGGGTCACGAACTGCTGTAAAGCCTCGACGAAGAACATGAACGGTGCCATGATCGGCTTTGCCGGCATACCGGAGGGCACAAAGCTCTTGAGGTAGGTCCCGAGACCGTTGCGCCTGATGCCTACATAGTTGTAGATGAGGAGCGTGAAGAGCGCCAGAACCAGGGTGAACGTTATATTGCTCGTCACCGGGTAGGAGTTGGGGAAGAGCCCGATGAGGTTGAGCACCAGGATAAAAACGAAGAGGGAGAGCGTGTAGGGGAGAAACTTCATTCCTTCCTCGCCCGTCTGCCCGGCGAGGAACTTGCGCCCAAAGCCGTAGAGCTCCTCCACGATCACCTGGTACGCCCCGGGCCGCTCCTTGAGGAGCCTGCTACCGATGAAGAGGATTAAAAACGTCACCGCCGCCCCGATAAACAAGAACCAGATGATCTTGTTTATCGAGATGTCGATCGGCCCGATGTGCAGCGGTATCTCCCAGGAATGCTTCGCCTCCTCCCAAGTGTGCAGAATCTGCTTCTGAAGCTCTTCCTGGCTCACCTGCATGAGCGCCAGCGTACCCATTAAGCTTCTACCCTCCGTTCCACCCGTTCACGTACCGACCCCCCGGCGGCGGTTTCGACGCCCGAGTCTCCTATCGCCCTCGTCAATACTCCCGGCAGGAGCAACACGTTCTCCGCCATGTAGACCCCCACAAAGCCGCCCAGCATGGCAACCACCGGCCAGAGGCCCAGGTATGCCGGTACCCCTAGAGCAGCCGCCACAAACCCGTACCGCGCCCCGAAAGAGAGCGCCCCGACCATCATCCCGCCCGCTGTGGAGCGCCCCATCAGCAGCGAGACGGTAAGCGCCGTCGAGACGAAGCTCACCGTGCCCACACCGACCCCGTAAAGGAAGGCCCCGGCGTGCGCCTCACCGGAGAGAGACCATACTACCACCGCCACCACGGCCGCCGCCGCGGACACCCAAGCGGCGTATCGCACGGCCAGCCGCCAGTGGGCGCTCATCCGCCACCCAAATCCCCAAGCGACCTAAACACATAGTACAGCGCTGCGGCGAACCCGATCCCGAGACCAACCAGAAGGAAGAGTGGCAGCGTTCCGAACAGTCTGTCCGCGAAGAAACCGAGCACGGTAAAAACGCCGAGGATCAAGATAAATGTGAAGCCGAGATAAAGAAAACGGGCGTAGCTATTGTTCGCATTTCTCCCATGATAATCGGTTCTCGGCATTGCCTAAACTATACCTTACCGGGGGAAGCGCTGCAAAAAGTTTCAAGCTCTCGTCGGCGCGGTGAGGAGACTTAGCTCTCGCCTTCGCCGGCCGTGAATCGGACCATCCGAAGACCGCCCCCGGCGGCGAGCTCCAGGGCGAGCGGGTCCGGGTAGCCGCCGGCGTAGCGAACCTCCTCAATGCCGGCGTTCATGATCATCTTCACGCACAGCAGGCACGGCTGGTGGGTGCAGTAGAGGACTGAGTCGCGCACCGACACCCCATGGTAGGCGGCTTGAATAAGGGCGTTCTGCTCGGCGTGGAGCGTGCGCTGGCAACTCTCCCGCCCGTCCACGACCCGGAGAAGGCATCCGACGTCGTCGCAGTGTGGCATCCCTGCGGGAGCCCCGTTGTAGCCGGTTGTGAGGATGCGCTTGTCCCGTACAACCACGGCCCCCACGGCCAGCCGGGGACACGTCGAGCGGGTCGCAACCTCGTGCGCGATGCGCATGAAGTACTCGTCCCAGGAGGGCCGAGCCTTCTTCAGCGCCGCGTGTTCTTCGGAGGTGTCTATCGAAGGGTCTTTAAAGCGTTCCATACAGCCTATCCCCCGCGTCGCCCAACCCCGGCACGATAAACGCTTTTTCGTCGAGCTCCGGGTCCACGGCGGCGACGTAGAAGTTTACGTCGGGATACTCGCCCGTCACCTGCTCGATGCCGGGGACGGCGGCCACGGCGTGTAGGCAAGAGATCCATTCGGCCCCGTACTCCTTGAGCTTGTGGAGGGTCGCCGAGAGGCTTCCTCCGGTCGCGAGCATCGGGTCCAGCACCAGGACCAGGTACTTGTCCAGAGTCTGTGGCAGGTTAACGTAGTACTCGATCGGCTCAGCGGTCTCCTCGTCGCGCTGAAGGCCCATAAAGCCGACCGTGGCCTCGGGTAGAAGGGCCAGGGCCGCTTCGAGCATACCGAGGCCCGCGCGCAACACGGGGACGAGGCAGACGGGGCGTGCGATCTCCTCGACCTCCATCTCCGCAAGGGGGGTCCTGATGCGCGCGGCGTTCGTCGGCATCACGCTCGCAGCCTCGGCGACCATGATAAGGGAGAGCTCCCTCATGGCCTGCCTGAACTCCGGCATGGGAGTCTCCTCGTCGCGCAAGACCTTTAGCTTCTGGCGAACCAGAGGTCCATCCACGAGGCGGAGGTTCTTCGCCTCAGGCATAGAGTGGGTAGGCCTCCGTCAATGCCGCAACCCGGTCCTTCAATCCCTCCGTCTCGCCTCGCGCGGCCCCAGCGATCATCTCCGCTATCTCGCGCATCTCTTCCTCGCCCATCCCGCGCGTGGTCATCGCCGCCGTTCCGAGGCGGACGCCGCTCGTTACCGTCGGCGGCTCGGGATCGTTGGGGATCATGTTCTTGTTGCACGTGATCCCCACGGAATCCAGCTTCTCTTCTAGCTCCTTGCCGGTCGTGCCCGTGCCCCTGAGATCCACGAGCATCAGGTGGTTGTCCGTTCCGCCGGAGACGAGGTTCAGGCCCTCGTCCAGGAGCCCCTCGGCCATCGCCTTTGAGTTCTCGACGATCTGGCGCGAATACTCCCTGAACTCAGGGCGCAGCGCCTCCCCGAATGCGACCGCTTTACCCGCGATTGCGTGCATAAGGGGACCGCCCTGCATCCCTGGAAAGACGCGACTGTTGACCTTCTTGGCGAACTCCTCGCGGCAGAGGATCATGCCTCCTCGTGTCCCGCGCAGCGTCTTGTGGGTGGTGGTCGTGACGACCTCGCAGTAGGGGATCGGAGAAGGATGAACGTCCGCAGCGACGAGGCCCGCGATGTGGGCCATGTCGGTGAGGAAAAAGGCCCCGACCTCGTCGGCGATCTCGCGAAAGCGGTCAAAGTGGATAATACGGGGGTAGGCGCTGGCCCCCGCGATGATCATGCGCGGCCTCTCCCGCAGCGCGATTTCGCGCACCTCTTCGTAGTCGATGTGCCCGTCCTCCCCCACCCCATAGTGAACGAAGTCGTACATCCGGCCCGAGAAGTTAAGCTTCATTCCATGCGTCAGATGCCCGCCGTGGGCAAGGTCCATCGAGAGCACCCTATCTCCCGGCTCGATCAGGGCCGCGTAAGCCGCCTCGTTCGCCTGACTCCCCGAGTGTGGCTGCACGTTCACGTGCTCCGCCCCAAAGAGCTCCTTCGCACGCTCAATGGCCAGGTTCTCGACCTTGTCGACCTGCTCGCAGCCCCCGTAGTACCGCTTGCCGGGGTACCCCTCCGCGTACTTGTTTGTCAGCACCGATCCCTGCGCCGCTAACACCGCCGGTGACGCGAAGTTCTCGCTGGCTATCAACTCAATATTCGTCCGCTGGCGCTCCAGCTCCCCATCGAGCGCTTCCTGCACCTCAGAATCAACCTCAGTATACGGGCCTATCATACTCTACCTTTCCTTTAGGTTTAGCTCGTCGGCGGGCGTATCGTAGAAACGTTGCCGGCGGTTGTCCACCTGTAGAGAGTATAAACGCTGCCCGAGCGGGTTGCTGTTCTACCCGTCGGTCTGCACCAGGGTCGCCAGCCGATAGAGTTCCGCGTCGCTGAGCCTTTTTGTGCGGCGCAGGAGACGCACCTTACCACCCGAGAGGTCAACGACAGCGGAAGCTTCGCCGCTGCCCGGCTCACCCCAGACGGCGAAGTTCACGGCAGTGAGTACTGTTGAGTCTACGTCTTCTAGGGCGTAGGGCGCAGGTTCTCCGGCAAAATTGGCGCTCGTTGCGTAGAGCGGTCCTCCGTATCTGGCGAGCACAGCGAGAACGGCAGTATGTGCAGGCACCCGCACCCCAACGGTTCCGTGTTCGGCATCGAGCACCAGGGTAAGAGGGCCTGGCCAGAGGCGTTCGGCTAGGAGGCGGGCGAGCGGCCGCGCTTCTCGGGCCAGCGCAAAGGCCTCCTCAGCAGAACCACAGAGCAAGGCGATAGGTTTGTTGGGGTCGCGACCCTTAATCTCGGACAGCCGCGAAACCCCTGCCTCCCCCGCCAGGAGCCCGACTACCGTCTCTGTCGGCACGAGCCCCACCTCACCCTTCCGCAGCCGTTCTCCGGCCTCCTCCGTGGAGACGTAACTCAACCCGCCCCCCCCCAACAGAGTAGAACGGCTCGGAGTGTCCCGGCCAGGTCCGGGTGCGCCCCTAAAGGCACGAAGCCGGCACACCGGCCCAGTTCTAGCACCTCTTGTGCCTGTCTGTCTCCCACCTCCAACACCACACCGCCCCCGCATACCAGTAGCGGGGTCGCCTCGGCGAAGATTCGCCGATAGAAGTGGAACCCATCAGGACCTCCGTCGAGGGCGACGTGGGGGTCCCAGTCGCGTACCTCGGGGGCGAGCTTCGGGATGTCTCCGCTCTTTACGTATGGCGGGTTGGAGACGAGCACCTCGATACTGCCCTCGAGGGCCTCGAGGCTGGAAGCCAGATCCGTCTTGTAGAATCGAACCGTGGCACCGGCTCGCACCGCATTGCGGCGGGCTACTCGCAAGGCCCCGTCCGAGCCGTCGGTCGCGTGAACCTCACAGGAGGAACGCTCCTGAGCGACGGAGATTGCTATCGCGCCGGAGCCGGTGCCAAGGTCGAGGACACGACAGGCGCCACCCCAGCTATCTACAACGCCGAGCGCAGCATCAACTACGCTCTCGGTGTCGGGGCGTGGGATAAGGGTGTGCTCGTTGAGCTCTAGCTTGAGGTTGCGGAAGTAGGCGTAGCCCAGAATGCGCTGCACGGGTTCGCGTTTGAGGCGACGTGAGATCCAGGCTTCATAGAGATCCACCTTGTCGTCGGTAACCCGTTCCCCAAGCAGAGCCAGCTCGCTCCGCTTTACGCCGAGCAACTCGGCGAGCAAGATCTCGGCGGAGGCGACAGGCTCAGGGACGCCCGCACTCTCCAGCTTTTCGGCGGCGTTCCGAGCGAGTTGGCGGGCGCTGCACGCGCCGGTATGCATCTTAGCCCGGTGTTCCGGCGGTTTCGGCGGCGAGCTTGTCGGCCCGCTCCTTGGCGGCGAGGGCCTGGGTGAACTCTTCGAGGCCGCCGTTCAGGGTGCCTTCGAGGTTGTGGGAGGTGAGGTTGACGCGGTGGTCGGTAATGCGGCTCTGCGGGAAGTTGTAGGTGCGGACCTTCGCCGAACGGTCGCCGGAACCTACCTGGGCCAACCGCATCGCTCCTTCCTGCTCCTGGCGCTCCCGCATCTCCCGTTCTAGGAGGCGGCTTCTCAAGATACGCATCGCCTGCTCCTTGTTCTGGAGCTGGCTCTTCTCGTCCTGGCAGGTCACAACGAGCCCCGTGGGCTTGTGTGTAATCCTGACCGCCGAGTCCGTCGTGTTTACGCTCTGGCCGCCAGGTCCACTCGAACGGTAAACGTCGATCTCAAGGTCATTCTGCGAGACGTCTACCTCCACCTCTTCGGCCTCCGGAAGCACGGCCACGGTCGCCGTCGAGGTGTGGATGCGGCCCTGGCTCTCGGTCTTGGGGACCCGCTGGACCCGGTGGGTGCCACCCTCGTGTTTGAACATCGAGTAGGCTCTGTCGCCCTCGATCTCGATTATGACCTCCTTGTATCCCCCAACCTCGGCAGGGTTGGAGTGGAGGGTGCGGTGCTTGAAGCCGAGGCGGTCGGCGTAGCGGACGTACATCTCGTAGAGCTCACCTGCAAAGAGGGCCGCCTCGTCGCCGCCGGCACCCGCCCTTATCTCCAGGATCACGTCCTTGTCATCGTTCGGGTCGCGGTCTATGAGTTCGGCCCGGATCTTCTCGGTCAGCTCCTCGACCTTCTTCTCCGCGGCCTGGGCCTCTTCGGTGAAGAACTCCTTTTCCTCCGCGGACTCGGCCGCCGGGATCAACCCCCGCGCCTCCCGGCCTTCCTCAAGAGCCTCCAGAAACTTCCGCGACATCTCGGCGCCGCGTCGCATGCGAGCGTGCTCCTTGGCGACCTCCGCGTACCGGCGCTGCTCGGAATAGATGTTCGGGTCCGAGAGCTCTTGAGTCAGCGCCTCGTAGCGTGCGAGCGTCTCCTCGGCGAGTTTTACTACCTGCTGATCCATATACCTCTAAATTATCAACTTGTTCGTGGCTTCGTTGGGCGCGATGCGTGCCTCGTCCTCCTTCGCGAGGACCTGCTTCAGGGAAGCCATCGCAACCTCGACCATGTCGTCCGTCGGTTCCCGTGTCGTCAGCTTCTGGAGCTGCAAGCCCGGCCATACCAAAGCCTTGACCACAGGGTTATGCTGGTTGCGAGCGCTCCACATAATGAACTCGAACGCTAAGCCTGCAACGAGCGGGATGACGATCACGCGGCTCGCGACCGCCTCAACCCACCAGTCTATCGGGAGCAGGCTGAAGGCCAGGATGCTCAAGACCAGCACGTAGAGGACGAAGCTCGTCCCACAGCGGACATGGCTCGTGTCGAGCTTGCGGGCGTTCTCGGGCACGAGCTCCTCGCCCTTCTCGTAGACCTTTATCGCCTTGTGCTCCGCTCCGTGGTAGGCAAAGAAGCGCTTGATGTCTTTGCTGATCGCCGTTATCCCGAGGAGGTACAGCATGAAGATCCCGATCCGCAAAGTGCCCTCGACGAGGTTGAAGAGGATGGGGTTCTCGATGCCGCTGCCAAGCAGGAGCCCGACGCCCTTCGTCCCCAGTACGGGCGCCGCGAGAAAGAGCAAGAACGCGAGGGCGAGCCCGAAGAGCATAGTCACCGCGATCTCCTTCTTCGAGAGGTCCTCTTCTTCCCCCAGAGCTATGTTTGTAGAGAGGGTCAAGGCCTTCATGCCGAGCCACAAGGTCTCGCCGAGCGAGAGGAAGCCCCGGATCACGGGGAGCCTGAAGAGCTTGCTCCTCTTGGTGATCGAACGAAACGGCTCTGCTTGGACGTCCACCTGCCCGGCGGGCGTCCTGACCGCCATCCCCCAAAAGTTGGGAGAGCGCATCAAGACGCCCTCCATGACCGCTTGCCCGCCGACCCTCAACTTAAGAGCCCTGCTCTAACTGTTGTCCTGACGGGAGAGCCGGTTCCTGAACCGTTGCACCCGACCGCCGGTGTCCACGATGCGCTGCCTGCCCGTGTAGAACGGATGGCAGTTCGAGCAGATATCCACCGTGATCGCATCCCCCGCCGTTGAACGGGTCTCGAACTCGGTGCCGCAGCTCGTGCAGTGCACGCGCGTCGTGGTGTACCCGGGGTGTATACCCGTCTTCATCTAAAACCTCCGTTTGCTGTCTAAAGCCTATGGCTTATTCTATTACGTGTCCGTAAGAGGCGCGAAAGGGAGGTCGCGGGAACTCCGCGACCTCCTGAAAGCTCTCTGGCCACCCTAACTGCGTACTCTTTGCAGCTCGCGCAAGAACTCGGCGTTCGTGCGGGTCTCCTTGAGCTTCTGTACGAGGAGTTCTATCTTCTGGCTGGATTCGAGGGCGTTGAGGATGCTCCGGACCTGCCAGACCCTTTGCGCCTCGGCTGACTCCATGAGGAGCTCCTCCTTACGGGTGCCGGAGTCCTCGATGTTGATGGCCGGGTAGATCCGCTTGTTCGCCAGCCTGCGCTCCAAGTGGAGCTCCATGTTGCCCGTGCCCTTAAACTCCTCGTAGATCACCTCGTCCATCCGGCTCCCCGTCTCGACGAGCGCGCTGGCGATGATCGTCAAAGAGCCGCCGCTCTCGATGTTCCTGGCGGCGCCGAAGAACTTCTTCGGCGGATACAGCGCCGCCGAGTCGACGCCGCCGGAGAGTATCCTCCCCGAGGCCGGCGCCGCGAGGTTGTACGCACGAGCGAGCCGCGTGATCGAGTCGAGCAAGACGACCACGTCCTCGCGCTCCTCGACGAGCCGCTTCACCCTCTCTAGGAGAAGCTCCGCGACGGCTATGTGATTGTCCGCCGGCTGATCGAAGGTTGAGGAGACGACCGTGGCCTCCTCTACGCTGCGCTCCCAGTCGGTGACCTCCTCCGGCCGCTCGTCGGCCAGAAGCACGAAGAGCTTTACCCCCGGGTAGTTTGCGGCGATGCTCTGGGCTATCTGCTTGAGGATCGTTGTCTTGCCCGCCTTGGGTGGTGAGACAACGAGACCACGCTGGCCCTTCCCGATCGGGGCTACGAGGTCCACGACGCGCGGGGCTATGTCGTTCGGCTTCCACTCCAGCCTCAGGCGCTCCAACGGATAGAGTGGCGTCAAGTCGTCAAAGTTGGTCCGGTAGCGGCCCTTCTGGGGCTCGTTGCTGTTGACCGACTCGATCCTGACCAGTGCTGGGTACTTCTCGCCGTCGCGGGCCGGGCGGATCTGGCCGACCACCTGATCCCCACGCCTGAGGTTGAACCGCTTTATCTGCGAGGTCGAGACGTAAACGTCGCCCTTGCCCTGGCTGTAACCGTTCGTCCTCAAAAAACCGAACCCGTCCGGCAGGACGTCGAGGATGCCGCTCTGGGTCTGTCCGTCCTGCCTGCCACGCTCGCCCTTCTCCTGGCGCCCGTCCTGGCGCTCGGTCCCCTTGTCGCGCCCCCGCTGCTGCTCCTGGCGACGCTGCTCAACCTCTTCGGGTGATGCGATGGCCGTGTCGGCCTCCCCAAAGGGGTCCGTGTGATCCTCCGTGGCCGCCTGCGCGGCTTCGCCGTTCCAGGCGGCATAGTTCTCGGCGGTCTCCGCCTCCGGGACGGTGCGGGCTGCATCGCCGCCGTTGGAGGTCGGCTGCTGGCCGACGGCCTGCTCGGTGGCAGTCTGGTAGATCAGCTCGGCAAGCTGGGGCTTACGGTACTTGCGGTAACCCTCTATGCCGAGCTGTGCGGCGATCTGGTGAAGATCGCTCAAAGGTTTGCGCTCGAGTGTGGCTAACTCAGTCATGTTTATCTACCTTTCCCGTTCTGCAATACGAAAGTGCTGCTCAAACTTTTCTCGTCGATGCTTTTCCTAAAGGTGGAAGCCCCGCGCCCTTGCGTCGGGCTCGAGGGCGTGGATGGTGTCCATAAATCGTACCACACGGGGCTCAGTGGACATGACCACCGTGTGAGTCCGGGCACCGCCCCGGAAGTACCTGACCCCGTGCAGGGTCTGCCCAGGCGTGATGCCGGTCGCTGCGAAGACCACGTCGTCGCCCCGTATGAGATCATCCAGAGCGAGCTTCTTCTCCGGGTCCTCCAGGCCGTACTCTTTAAGCAACGCGACCTGCAAGCGCTGGGTGGGCCACATCTTGGCCTGGATCTCCCCCCCAAGGCACTTTATTACCGCGGCGGCCAGGATACCTTCAGGCGCGCCCCCTATCCCGATGATGGCATGCAGCCCAGCCCCTTGCAGGCCCACGGCTATGGCCGGCGTCAGGTCGCCTTCAGGCAGGATCTGGATCCGCGCCCCGCTCTCCCTTATCTGCTCGATGAGGTCCTCGTGGCGCGGCCTGTCCAGGATCGCGACCGTTATCTCCGACGGCCGGCGGCCGTTCGTCTCGGCAATCGCCTCGATGTTCTCTGAGACCGGCGCGTCGATGTCTATGCTGCCCTTGGAACGCGGCCCCACTATTAGCTTGCTCATGTATATGTCTGGCGTCCTTAGCATCGTCCCCCGAGGCGAGGCAGCCACCGCCGAGATGGCTCCCTGCTGCCCCTTCGTCAGAAGGTGTAAGCCCTCCACCGGCTCGATCGCGAGGTCCACTTCCGTCTCCCCAGATCCCAAAACGTCGCCCACGCCCAGGATCCCGGGCCTCGTCTTGAGCGCCCGCACCTGCCCCTGCTCGTCCAGCCGCTCCTCCCTCAAGATAGCGACCTGCCCCGAAACGGGAACTCTGCCGAACTCTTCCCGGAAGCTCTCCGTGGCTAGGGTGTAGGCCTTCTCTGGCGTTCCGGCTCCTTCGAGGTGCGCCACCTTGAGAGCTACCTGCTCGGTCACGGACGCGTACTCGACGGCCGACGCGGCCACACTCCCAGGGCGCAACCTAGCCAAGCTCATGTCGGAAGAAACTCACCCATCCTCTCGTGCCCGCCGAAGTCCCATACGCGGCAAGACCCTGAGTCCTATGCGGGATCACCGTCGAGATAAAGCAGAACGACCCGGGGACTTGGTCCCCAGTAGATCCATATTATACATCATTCGAGCCGACCAGACCACCCGCGCGGTCCATAAACCCCTCGACCACGTCTTTAGCAAGCCCCAGAAGCGCCTCGTCGAGGAGGCCACCATGGCCGGCGACGGGCACGGGATCGTTGTCGCAATAAAAGACCGGCTTCCCTTCTTCGGCACCCCGCCGCGTCACTACGTCCACCGCCGCCGCCTTGATCTCCGTCAGGTACGCATCGATCTTAGGGCTCCGCATCTCCTCCAGATCTAGGTACAGCCTCTTCCTGTCCGACAAACTACCCGACGAGGTCACCACCTTGCAGCCGTACTGCTGCTCCAGGTACCCGCCGAGCTTGTCCAGCACGATCCGGGGAGCCGTCGAGATGTAGGCGACGCGTAGGTCTCGTACCTCGCCGCCCACGGGCCGCGGCCTAAAGACCGCCGGTACGACCCGGAGCTCCGGCTTGACCTCCCGAACCGTCTCCACGATGCCCCGCACCTTTTCCTCGCTCGCCATGGGTTCCTCGCTCATCGTGAGGAGCAAGAGGTCCGAGATCAGCAAACGATAAGCGCCCAAGAACCCAGTTACGTACTCCGCGTCTTGATGGGCGCCCGCGACGAGCACGCGCCCCTCGACCTCGACCGGCGGCACCGCCGCCCCAGACCCGTCGAAGACCGTCATACTCGTGTGCAACCCATTGGCGAGCCTCGCCCCTTCCAGCACGTTGGAGACGAACGGCTCCCCGGAGAGCCCGCCGCCGCACCTGCGGCAACCAACGGTCACGACCCTACTCAGGGCCGCCGTCTCATAGTAGTCGCTCGCCGCGTGTGCTCCCTTTTCGAGGGCCTCCAAAAGGTACGAGCTCCCAACCTGCATCTCGTTGCCCTTTATCACCTCGGGCTTGGCGGGCCCCCCGCGGCCCATCGAGACGACCCCGGGGCCGAACCCGTTCTTAGACAACAGGCGGGCCAGGTAGCCGGAGACCGCCGTCTTGCCGACCCTTTTCCCGGTCCCGATCACGGCCAGGGACGGCTTCGTCGAGACTGGGTGGTACTCCGGAGGCCCAAACTCGAAGTCGCTCCCCACATACCGGGCGCCCGCTGCCAAAGCCAGCGACGCGATTCGCATCCGCTCCCGGTAGCCCACGACCGGCTCATCCGAGAGGTCCACTACGACTTCGACCGCGTGCTCTTCGAGCGCCTTCTTCACCGCCGAGACCGCTTTTTCGGCCTTGACGAGCGGCACGCCGTAGTCGGTCCCTTCTTTGAGCTTCTCCGTGCCGCCCAGAAAGGCGGCGGCGACGCCTTCCGCTCCTAATGACTCTTCCACGCTCTTAATGGCGTCGAGTACGACGGGCGGGTAATGTTCGCCGTCTATAAGGAAGAGCGTCCGCACGAGGTCTTACGCCCGTTACTCGCTGCTCATCACTCGCCGCCGGCGGTCCCCGGGCCTGCCGTCGCCCTGGACCTCCTCGTAGTGCAAGTATTCGTGGGTCTCGGAGTTGAAGTCCACGATCAGATCCCGCTCCTTGAACGGGTACTTGCGGAAGACCCTGACCCTGTCATCCTCGACCTCTATGACGTTGTAGCAGGGTCGGGTGTTGCCCCTAAGGCGGGTCGTTGAGGCGGTGCCGGCGTTCACGACGAACATGTTCTCCAGCCTCCACGCGTACGGCACGTGCTTGTGCCCAGAGAGGACGAGGTCGACCTCGGCGTCGGCGAGCAGCTCCAGGACGTCGCCCGCGTCGAAGACGATGTTCCGCTCCCGGCCCGTGCCGGGAATCGGGATCAGGTGGTGGTGCACCACGAAGATCTTGAGCCTGTCCCCCGCGTTCGCGAAGCTCTCGTGGATGAAGTCGTAGTGCTCGCGTCCCACCCGCCCGTCGTTCAGGTCCGGCTCGGAAGAGTCGACCCCGACCATGATCGCGTCTTCGAACTCGATGACTGAGTAGCGCCCCCCGAAGAGCCGCTCGAAGTGCACGTAGCCGACGTTCTTCGAGTCGTGGTTGCCCGGGATCACCATGAGATTCTCGCACCGAAAGCGCCCCACGTACTCGGCCGCCTGCTCGAACTCCTGCCGGTAGCCCGCGTCCGTGAGGTCCCCCGAGACCACGACCGCCGTGGGCTCGTAGTCGTTTACCTCAAGGATAGAACGCTCGAGCAGGTCAGGTATAAAGTACGCGCTCCCGCAGTGGATGTCGCTGATCTGGCAAATGGTCAAACGGCCGTCCGTGCTCATAGACCCCCGGAATATTCGGTCCAAGAAATATCGCGAAAAGTATAACAGAGCGCCTCTCACCCTCTCCCGGCCGACTGCTCCGCCGTCCGGTCTACAGATGATCCAACCCTCAGGTGGACTTCCCGCAGGGCGGGCACAACCCCTTTCCATAAACAGCGTTAAGGAGGTAGCCTAGGCGAGGTGGCTTTCGAGCGTATTACGGCGGACCCGAACAAGATAGACGGCACGCCCTGCATTCGGGCCCCACGTACCCTAGTAGCCACGGTCGTGGGGATGGTGACCGACAGCATGGGTGACGAGTAGATACTTGCGGCCTACCCCACCCCAAGTCCAAGGACATCCGCGAGGCGCTGCGTTACGCTGCGGAAGTGGTGCGCGAGAGGGAGATTCCTCTCGCCTGAGGTCTCGTTCTCCCTTTGAGGTTCCTCGTAGACAATGCGCTCTCGCCGGTCGTTGAGGATCTATGGAAGGCCGGCCACGTAGCCCCACACGTGACGGATCGCGGTATGCAGGCCGCGACCGACGAGGAGGTCTGCGAGCTGGCCGTCCAAGAAGATTGGCGCTGAGGTAAGCCGCCACGTCTTCGGTCGTGATCTTCCGTCGAGGGTCGGGACGGTGTCCCAGGGCACAGGTCGATCTCCTCCTGGAACAGTTGCTGCGGATAGAAGAGCCTCTGGAGAACGGCAGCATGGTCGTCGAAGAGGGTCGCCTATGGATCAGGACACTCCCCATAAGCGGGAGAACCGACCGCAAAGATTGGAGAACGGCGGGTTCAGCACACGTCCCAGTCTCGGGAGTAGGCTCGCGATCGCCGGACCTCGCCAGGTGGCAGGCGCAAAGGTCCTTCGGGAAGGACACGAAATACCGTCCGCCTCTTGAATGCCTGGTGCCCGCCTACATCCTCTCGGGCGCGTTCACCCCCAAAAGTCCAAGCCCGATGCCGAGTACATTCTTGGTCGCGGCGCACAGGGCGAGCCTGCGCTGCCTCAGCTCTTCGTCATCCACGAGAACCTGGTGCACAGTGTAGAATTTGTGGAAGCGGGTTGCGAGCGTTTCAAGATAGGTTGGCAAGGAGTGGACCTCCCTACGCGCGGCGGCGCCCTCCACCACCCGCGGGAAGTCGAAGAGCTCCAGGAGGAGCGCCCGCTCCTCCTGCGCGAAATCGCCGGGCGGCACGTTCTTTGCGTCATCCGAAGATAGCCCTGCCCGGCGGAAGATGCTCGTGATACGGGCGTGGGCGTACTGCACGTAGTAGACCGGGTTCTCGTCGGACTGCTGAACGGCTACCCCGAGGTCGAAGTTCATCTCGGTGCGATGCGAAGAGCGCACGTAGAAGTACCGCGCGGCGTCCTCTCCCACCTCGTCCATGAGCTCGTCGAAGGTGACGAAGTTTCCAGCCCGCTTGCTTACCTTCACCTGCTCCCCGCCGCGCACCAGCTTCACCAGTCGCACGAGCTCTATGTCCAAAAAGTCTTCCGGCAGCCCCAGCGCCACGAGCCCGGCCCGGAGGCGCGGCCCGTAGCCAGCGTGGTCCGCACCCCATACATCCACCGCGGTCTTGAACCCCCGGTTCCACTTGTCGCGGTGGTATGCGATGTCCGGGGCGACGTAGGTGTAGGAACCGTCCCTCCTCAGCAGAACCCGGTCCTTGTCGTCCCCGAACCGCGAGGAAGCGAGCCAGAGGGCGCCCTCGCTCTCGTAGACGTGGCCACCTCGCTTTAGCTCTTCGACAGTCTCTTCTACGGCGCCGGTGGAATAGAGGCTCTTTTCGTTGAAGTAGCTCTCAAAGCTCACCCGGGCGCGCTTCAGGGTCGTCTTGATGCCCTCCATGCACCAGGCGGTGGCGAACGCCATTATTTCCGGCAAGGCTTCCTCAGGAGGCGCCTTCAGGTGCCGCTCGTCGTCCCTCTCCTTAAGGGCTAAGGCGATCTCGCGGATGTACTCGCCGCGGTAGAGGGAGCCGGGGTCGGAGACGGGCCACTCGCGGTCGAAGATCTCGGCGTAGCTGGCAGCGACGGACTCTCCGAGCAGCCAGATCTGGTTGCCTCCATCGTTGAAGTAGTATTCCCTGGAAACATTACGGCCAGCAGCCTCCATGACCCTCGAAAGGGAGTCCCCGTACGCCGCGTGCCGCCCGTGCGCAACCGTCATCGGGCCCGTAGGGTTGACGCTGACGTACTCGAGCAATATCGGGGCCCCCGAAGGCTCCCTCTTCGCGTACCCCTCCTCCGCCGAGAGCAGCGCCGCAAGCTCCTCCCCCAAAGCCTCCGAAGACAACCGGAAGTTGATGAACCCAGGCCCCGCGACCTCGACGCTCTCGACAAACGGTGCCTCCAAGGCGTCGACTATGCCCTGCGCTACCTCCCGCGGGGTGCGCCTGAACACCCTGGCGTTTGCCAGTGCCACGTTCGTAGCGAAATCACCGTGGGCAGCCTCGCTCGGCCGCTCGACGTGGATGCCGTCTAGCTCTAGCCCGTAAGCCTCCCGGACCGCCGCCCGTAAGGCCCCGGCCACCCTCTCTTCAAGGCCAGACCTGCTAGCCATCGGCCCGCCCCAGAAGCTCGTCCCAAAGCCGCTTGTTCTCCTCCGCTATCCGCTCGGTCTCCTCGCGGTTGTGCGAGAAGCCGACCTCGAACACGTCGCTGGGTTTCGTGTTCTCAGCTAAGAGCCCCCGCGGCACGTCGAAGCTCCGCCACCCATCCGGGTAAAGCAGCAAGACTGCCATTCCGTGGTCCTCAAACCTGTTTACCTGCACACGCATTGACCGTATGTTACCGCTTCGCACGAGCAGGCATCAGCCGTCAGTCTCTTGTTGATACCTGACGGCTAATAATGATATTTCTCCCCCCGATCTATCTTCGCCGCTCGGTAGAGCTGCTCCAGAAGGACCACCCGCGCCAGGGCGTGCGGCAGGGTTATGGGACCGAAGGATACGAGGGCATCCGCCCGCTTTAGCACCTCCGGAGAGAGCCCCAAGGGCCCGCCGACCACGAAAGCGACGTGGCTCTTCCCCGAGAGGCCCAAAGAGGAGAGCCTCCGTGCCAGCATCTCCGAGGAGAGCGGTTCGCCCCTCTCGCGGTCCAGGGCGACCGCGTACGCCCCCGTGGGCAACCGCTTGAGGAGCCTCCTTCCCTCGGCGGCGAGCACTTCCTCATGCGAAAGCTGGTTCAGGTCCTCCTCCCGAACCTCGACGATCTCCGCCGGGAAATAGCGCCGGAGCCGTTTTAGGTAGTCGTCTGCGCCATCGGCGGCCCACCCTTTTAAGGCGCCGACCGCGACGATGGTGGCTCGCCGGATCACCTGCCCGCCTACTCCACGTCGAAGAGCGTCGTTCGGCGTCCCTCCCCGCCGTAGCGGTAGACGTACTCTCGGGCCTCAATCGGCTCCCCAACCTCGAAGGGAGGCGTCGGGTGCTTGGCGAGGGCCGCCCGCACCCTTACCCCCCCGAACCCGGCCGCTTTCAGCGCCCTGTGCACCGTGCCGCACGCCCTGGCAGGAGAGTTGTTCGTATCTGAGAGGTGCGCGAGCACGAGGTCTTTAAGGCCGTGCGGAGCCAAAGCGCACGCGGCTTCAGCCGCCTGCTGGTTCGAGAGGTGACCGAGCGGAGAAGCTACGCGCCGCTTGAGGGCCACCGCGTACGGCCCGTTCCGGAGCCAGTCTGGGTCGTGGTTGGCCTCGAGGACCACCGCGTCCGCCCCGCGCAAGAAGCGCAAGATCTCGGGCATGACCTCCCCGAGATCGGTCGCCAGAGCGCTCGTCCGCCCCCTGTCCGAGACGCGCAATCCGTAGGTCGGGGCATCGTGCGGCACCTCGAAGAAGGTCGCGCCGATGTCGCCGCCCAGGTCCAGGGTTTCGCCGACGTCTACCGTGGCGGCACCTTTTACGGCCTCGGCTACCCCGGGCGCCGCATACACAGGCACCTTGTGCTCACGGAGGAGCGAACGGACGCCGCAGGTATGGTCGTTGTGGCCGTGGGTCAAGAGCACGGCGGAGACGTCCGAGAGGTCTCGCCCGATCCTGGCCAGAAGCCCCTGCAAGCGCCTACACGAGAATCCGGCGTCGATGAGAAAACCCCGTCCGCCAGCCTCAAGGTAAGTCGCGTTGCCTGAGCTGCCGCTCGAAAGGACGCTCAGCCGCAAGCCGCCCTACGCTTCCCTGTAGTTGGTGATGAGCCGGATGACAAGTATCACCAGCCCTATACCGACGTAGAAAATGATCGCGGGAGGGAACACCGGGATTCCTAGGATCGGGAGCAGAAGCGGACCCACGATGAGGATTATAGAGATGATCAGCTCGATCGCTCCGTGGACGGTCAACGGAATGGCTTCGGCGACTCCGGGAAGGGAGGCGGTCAGCAACGTCAGGACGAGGAGCACCCCGCCGAGAAGGTAGGACACCACCGCCGTCAAGCCGGGCAGGTTGAAGACGAGCGGGGCCAGAAAGAACACGATCACGACGAGGAAGTCGAGGAAGCCGTGAATCCTGGGGGTCAAGATCTTCACCGTTTCTCCTCCCGGGCGGTTTCTTGTCGCGGAGGGCATAAGTTCCACTTCGCCCGGAGGAATCTTAGCATGGCGCCAGGCCTCAAAGTAAAGCCTATCATCGAGCATTTGGTAGCCTCTGATTACCCTCTTCCGGTGCCGCGTCAGGGTGGTCGGTGCTGATCCAGGGTCGTGAAGTTGACGTAGAACTCGTCTGTGGCGGACAAAAGGCGACAGTACCATCTCTTGGCGGACGAGGATCTGATGTCTCTCACCAGTGGCGGGGATACCGGGGCGTTCACGGTGCTCTACGACCGCCACAGCCGGGCGGCATACTCGCTGGCTTATCGGATGATGGGCGGGCGCCAGGCCTCAGATGATCTCGTGCAGGAAGCATTCCTCGACGTGTGGCGGGCTGCAGCAAGCTACCGGGCACAGAAAGGCAGCGTGCGCACCTGGGTG
>JALZFP010000294.1 GCA_030861485.1 Actinomycetota bacterium
GCGTCGGCAGCCACCGGTGGTAGGACCAGCGTTAGCAAGGTGAACGTTAGAAGCCCACCGCCCCCGGCCAGCGCATTGATCGCACCCGCCACGATCGTGACCACAAAGAAAAAGACGTAAATCTCCATGATTGGGCTCCCTTCGCGGCCGGGCGACACTGTAGCTGAGCTAAGCAGTAGGAGCAAACAGATAGAAAGAATAGAGCCTGCGCTTAGAACCGAGGGGCTGTTCGATCCTATTCATCGAGCTGCCGAGAGCTAAGGTCTTCTCGGAAGCCTGGCCTCGACCTTAGTGTGGTGCAGTATGGCGCTCGGCCTTAAACTCCTCCCGCTCCAAAGATGAAGCGCTAGGATGCCATTATTCCATCAGCGCGAGCTCTCCACCTCGGGGACCTCCTCGATTAGCAGGGCGTGAAAGTGGAGGGCAGGAATTTGGTTAGCCGGGAACTTACGTGTTTATCCA
Organism: Actinomycetota bacterium; assembly: GCA_030861485.1. Classification (GTDB taxonomy): domain Bacteria; phylum Actinomycetota; class Rubrobacteria; order Rubrobacterales; family Rubrobacteraceae; genus Rubrobacter_F. The sequence continues at coordinate 463 of JALZFP010000294.1, forward strand.
CCACCGCAACATCTTGCGCCGTATCGATACCCCCAACGAGTCCTCGGAGAAGCCGAAAGTTCCTTTAGAACCTCTCCACGACCGTACGAGCGAGCATGTGCAACGGCAGGTAGTCCGGGCCGCCGGCCTTCGCGTCGGTGCCGGAGAGGCCGTAACCCCCAAAGGGTTGGACGCCCACCAAAGCTCCGGTGATGCCGCGGTTGAAGTAGACATTGCCAGCCTTGAACTCGTGGCGGGCGCGTTCGAGGTGGTAGCGGTTCTTGGAGTAGACACCGCCGGTGAGGCCGTAGGGATTGTCGTTGGCTATCGCCAGGGCCTCGTCGAAGTCACGAGCTGGTATCACGGAGAGAACGGGACCAAAGATCTCCTCCTGGGCTATCCTCGCCTTTGGGTCCACGCCGCCGTAGATGGTCGGGGACACGAAGTAGCCGTTCCCGGGATCCCCGGGGTCCTCGCCCAGAATCCGCTCGGCCTCTTCCTTGCCGGTCTCTATGTAGCCGGAGACCTTCTCGAACTGCTGCTCACTTATGACTGGGCCCATCTCTACGTCTGCACGCTCGGGGACGCCGACGTTGAGGGCGCGGGCCTTCTCGACCACCTTGGCCAGCACCTCATCGTAGACGTCCCGATGCAGAATGGCGCGAGAGGCGGCGCTGCACTTCTGGCCGCTGTAGCCGTAGGCGCTCTTTACGATATCCGCCGCGGCGGCGTCGAGGTCGGCCCTTTCGTCCACGATCATGGCGTCCTTGCCGCCCGTCTCGACAATGACCCGCTTTACCCAGCGCTGGTTCTCTATCTGTTTTGCCGCCAGCTCGTTGATCCTCAGCCCGGTCGCGACGGAGCCGGTGAACGAGACGAAGCGCGTGCGAGCGTCGCCTACGAGGTAGTCCCCGATCTCAGCCCCAAGGCCGGGGCAGAAGTTCAGGACCCCCTCCGGCAACCCCGCCTCCTCGAAGATCTCCGCGACCTTTGCCCCAATCACCGAGGTGTATTCTGAAGGCTTCATCACGATGGTGTTGCCGGTAACAACGGCCGCGCTCGACATGCCCGTGAGGATCGCTGTCGGGAAGTTCCACGGTGCGATGATCACGCCTACCCCCATCGGCTGGTAGAAGTACCGGCTCTCTTCGCTGGGTATGGAGTAGATGTCCACGCCGTCCTTAAGGCGGAGCATCTCCCGCGCGTAGTACTCGAGGAAGTCGATAGCCTCCGCTACCTGAGCGTCCGCCTCGGCCCAGGGCTTGCCGCCTTCATGTACCTCCCAGGCGAGCATCTCGAACTTACGCCGACGCATGATCGCCGCGGCCCGCAGTAGGATGCGCGCCCGCGCCTCGGGCTGCGTCTTGCTCCACGCATCGAAGCTCTTCGTCGCCGTCTCCAGCGCCATGTCCGCCTCGCGCTCGGTGGCCCGGCCGGTACGACCAACTACCTGCGAGGGGTTCGAGGGGTTGACCGAGACTACCTCCCCGTCCGTCTCCACCCGCTTGCCACCGATGATCAGGGGATAGCTCCCGCCCAGAGAACTCCCGACCTCCTCCAGCGCTCTGCGCATGGCTTTCTGGTTCGAGTCGTCCGTCCAGTCCAGGTAGGGCTCGTTCTCGTATGGTATAAGTCCCATCGTCGCTCTCCCTCGAAGCTTCTACCGCTTCACGGCGTCCACAATACTCCCTATCACATCCTTTGCCACGTAGCGAGCGATCTTAGAATTCTCCTTGAGGCGGCGTGTCGAGTACTCGTACCAGTCCTTCCCGAACGGCACGTACACCCTCACCTTGTGCCCCACATTGACGAGTATACGCCGCAGCTCCTCATCAACACCGAGGAGCATTTGGAACTCGTAGCGGTTTCTCGAAAGCCCCATCTGGTGGATCAAGCGCAGGGCGTGCCAGACGAGGTACTCGTCGTGAGTCGCCACACCAACGTAGACACCTTCTTTGAAGAGCTCCTCCAGGAGCAACACGTAGTTCTGCCGGACGGTTTCGAAGTCTTTGTAAGCGATCTCGCGCGGCTCGTCGTAGATGCCCTTGCACAGCCGCACGGAGACTCCGGCCTCCGCCAAGCGCATTACGTCCTTGAGGCTGCGCCTCATATAGGCTTGGATAACGGCCCCCGTGTTCCCATGGCGCTCGTGCATCTCGAGTACCAACTCAAGGGTGGTGGCCGTATAGGGCGAGTCCTCCATGTCCACGCGCACGAAGCGTCCCCTCTCGCCTGCGTAAGCGATAACCTCTTTAAGGTTTCTGCGGCACAGGTGCTCGTCGAGGGCTAGCCCCAGACCGGTGAGCTTCACCGAGATGCCGCTCTCTAGGTCGTGCTCGTCGAGCGCGTCCAAGACCTGCTTGTATTGATCCAGCTTCTCCGCGGCGTCACGCTCGCTCTTGGTGCTCTCGCCGAGGACGTCCACTGTGGCGGCGCAGCCCTCTCTGTTTAGGTTGCGTATCGTAGCGATGGCTTCGTCGAGCTCCTCCCCCGCCATGTAGCGGCCGGCGATCTTGCGCACCAAAGGGCGGGGAATGACGGGTACGGAGTTGGCTACCACCTTGTCAACTATTCTCACGTTGGTGTCTCCTCGGGGCTACAAACCTGTGCCCCTCTTGGTCGCCAATGACTGTGACGCCTGCTATACAAGAAGTATATTATGACCCCGATCGCTATCCAGATCGCGAACCGCACCCACGTGACGGACGGCATAGGGTAGGCTACTGCTGGCGAATCTCCCCGAGGTTCGTGGCGAAGGCTTTTCGTTTTACGGATTTTGCAGCAAAAAAGAGAGCCGACGAGCGGACTCGAATTACTGACCTGCTCATTACGAGTGCGTCACCCGTGCGTTTGCAGCTGTTCGTCGAGGTTGACAAACTCCTTGAACAAGGAAGATTTGGGCTACTAACCTATCGCATATGTTCGCGGTTGTTTGCCTGGCTTGTCGTCAAAACTGTCGTCACTCGTCCTCAGTAGAAGTCCTCGCTCCTTAGATCACTTTCGAAAGAAGCAACAGCACAGTAAGGATAAGCACGGTTGCTTTATCGACTAATACTAACGTGCTCCTATCTCCTCTTTTTCTCCGAGAAACGCGGCTACCGAATACTATTGTGGTGAACACCCGCGGCTCACTAGTAGGCGCAAGGTTTTCTAGTCGCTCGTGATTGCATGTTTGAGGCTTGCAGATTGTGCTATATTATACAATAACCTGTGAGGCCAAGGGAGTATGAAATAGAGCTCAATCGCGAACAAACCAGGACTGGTCTCTGCTACCACGAAGCGGCACACGCAGTCTTCGCCTACCACGCACGACTACCGGTTCAGCATGTTGTAGTGACCGAGGAGCTAGAAGCGATGTGCGTAACCTCTCTGCTTCCAAAGCCTTACCCCCGCCAAGGGTTAGAACTCGCCACTATATATCTTGCCGGAGAGCACGCATTGTGGAAACGGTGTGGCCAAGAGATACTACACATGCCGTTCAATGAGTTTACGGTGGTGGCCGGAACCGAAGCTGAAGATCCCGCTGATAGCCTGGGTGGCCACGCAGGAGACCATGCCGGAGCCTTGGAGCTGGTGCGGCTTGCGGCTAATAATCCTGCTAGTGCCTGGGGTGGGATCGAAAGCTGCTACCAAGAGGCTTGCAGGATCGCCGCCTCCAAAGTTGGGATTTGGTGGGACGAGATCATATTAATCGCAGAGAGACTACGGGAGATCGGCTATCTGGATGGCCCCGAATGCGCTGCGCTTATAGAAGAAGTCGCTCGCAGCAGATAATCCGTTAGTAGCGAAGCCAGCGCCATCTCTGGCTCTCTTCGTCTTCGTTTATAGTGGTTGCCTCTCTCCTCCTCGGTTGACCCACTGTGTTTCGTGAGTAGCTCTGTGGCTTTTCCTTTATAGTTACTCGGATCTTAAGATACACACAGCCCTATCAGCAAGTCGAGTGAATGAGCGCCCCAACTCTCTCCGTCTCACTCAACTCGTTGTAGAGCCGAACTGCTTCTTCGGATTGCTCCACATGCACGAGGATGTTCTTATCCTCTAGCATCTGCAAAGTCTGCTGGCAGATTTGAAGTCGCTCATGGAACCCTTTAGAGAGCACTACCACGGTGGCCCCGTGTTCCAGCAACTCTTCGACGTCGGCAGGTTGTATACCCGGCACATGGCCAGTGCCAGTCTCGTTCCAGTCCCACTCTCTCGAGCCTCCTGGGAAGAGCTTGACATCTTTGAAAGAGCTATCTTCGACCTCTAAACGTCCCCAGGAGAGATGAGTGATTCGCGGGGAGTGCATTGCTTCTTTCATAGCGCTTTACCTGCCTTGGCCTGGTGGTCTTCCAGCTATTATTCCCCACGTTGTACACTCAAAAGCAAAAAAGAGAGCCGACGAGCAGACTCGAGCCACTTACCTGCTTATTACTGCTCATTACGAGTGAGCTGCTTTTCCGGACGCTTCGAACATTGTCTGAGGCAGTTGGGGGTACAGCTGCTAGGAGCTATCTAGCAGCAGGCTGACCTCGGAGGCCTCCTCGTTCAGCAGGGCGAGAAAGTGAGGGCAGGAGCTTGGTTTGCCAGCAACCTACGTCTTCACGTCGAACATCGTGCGCCACTCATCTGAGAAGCCTTTCTCGATTTTGGAAAGCTGCATGACGCTGGCGTTGTTTATGAGGATGTCAACCTGCCCGAACTCGTCTTTTGCGCGTTGGATCAGGGCGTGCGCCTGGTCCTCGTCGGTCACGTCGTACTCGACCGCGAGCGCTTTGCTCCGTTGCTGTTTAGCCTCTCGACCTGGTCGGAGAGCCGCTCCTCACTTCGCGCCGCGACCGCGATCATGGCCCCCTCCTCTGCCAGAGTCTCCGTCGTCGCCTCCCCGATGCCACTGGAGTCGCCTGTAATGACCACGACCTCACCGTTGAGCTTCGCTACAAAATGATTATTACTAATGGCGAGTTGGCACAGCGTTCTGCGTCTTTCCATCGATAGGGCCTTTCCTATCAGGATCGCACTTCCCAGAGAAGGCCTACACTCCCTCGTCGGGCCGTGGGGTGATCTCCTCAACCGGGGCGGTGAACCGCAGGTAGGCGAGCGTCCAGTAGGCGTGGTTGAATGTTCCTACGGCGCCGTAGATTACGAGGTACGGTATCAGGAAGAGCAGGCCGCCGACGATGCCGACCACGACGCTGGCGGTGATGTTGTCCGCGCTGAACAGCAACACGGCTGGACCGATGAGGACGAGGCCTAGAATGAGGAAGACAATCAGCGCTACTATCCCGACCCCGATAGAGATCGCGACCTGTATTAGCCAGATCAACAGACTTCTGCCGAGGTTACGCCTGAAAAGCCCATAACCGGCTCCTACAGACTCGAAGATGCGCTTCCTGCCCACCACCAGCTCTCGCAGGGCGAGCTGGCCGACGATGTAAAAGGCTACAACCAAGGCGACGAACAAGACGATAAAGAAAAGAACCAAGACTATCAAGAGACCGATGAGCACCGCCGACAGGAGAAGCTGAGACCCTGTATCAGTAGAGAGCGCTCCGAAAAGTACCGACATCGGGAGGAAGAGCACGAGAGCCAGGAGTGCCAGCCCCATAAAAAGGACCAGCCCTATGAGTATGAATAGCAAAGCCTGTCCCAGAACGTGCCAGAAATTGGAGACGCCCGCGCGCCAGGTCGACGAGAAGCGGCGTGTCTCGCCCCGGTGCAGGGCGGCGACGCCCTCCGCGAGGGCTCCCTGGGAGATCAAGGCGAAAATGATAAAGACCAGCACGAGAACAACTACGGTCACGATGATCACGATGACCAGAGCAAGATTGTCCGTTATCCACCGGGTTAAATCCGAGAGCCAGGCGGGGGGCGCGTTCCCTGGACCACCGTCTAAGTCCCCGGGGCCTCCCATAGAAGGGTTGAAGTTTAACGAGCCTATGCCACCGTTGATAAAGAATCCGAAGAACCAGAGAAAGCGATTGTGCAGCGTAATCCAGAAAGCTTGCTTTATCAGATCCCCGTAATTCATCTCCCTAGCACCCAGCTGTCCTTCATCTTGCCGCCGCTGGATATGTTGGTCAGGTGGCTGCCTGGAGCGGCCACGCGCGCTAGGGTGCCCGGCACGATCTCGACGACGCTCGGATCTGTCGGGTCTGGCGCCAGCGCGAGCATCCGGTAGTCGGCGTAGGAGTCTTGCAAGGAGAAGCTGCCGTTTGCAGAATCTGCTTTGCAGAGCACGTGGGTCGAGAAGTCGATGGTCTCCTGCGCAATGTACTCGACCGGATTATGCTCGACTATTCGTCTGAACCGTTCGGCCGATTCTTTTGTCTCCTCCGGCCCGATCATGACCTCTTTGCCGCCGTAACCGCCCCGGCTCTTTACGACCAGCTCCTCGAAGTGCTCCATCACGTACCGGCGTTCCTCTGGCACCGCGAGCGACCACGTCTTCGGGTTCTCCATCAGCGGCTCCTCACCGAGGTAGGTCCGGACCATCTCTGGCACGAACGCTTCGACTCCCTTGTCGTCCACCACCTCTGAGTTGGGGGCAAAAAGGACGTGTACCCGGCCCTCTACGTGGCAATCTACGAGCTCCGGAAGCTCCGCATACAGCGTCTCCTCGTCCACCCGCTCGTAGACGACGTCTATTCTGCGTCCCGTCGGCTCGTGCACGAGGTAGCCCTCGCCGTCGAACCCGAGATCCATGGTCTCCGCCAGGATCGCGCCCATCTCCTCCGCATAGATGTGGTGGTCGAGGTAAAACTGGTCGGCTGGACCGCTCGATACGACCGCGAGCGTAGCCTCGGGTCCTTTTGGGGACGCCGCCCGCAGGGAGTCGCCCAAGCGGCTGAGCCAGCCGTCCAAAGAACGGACCGGGAGCTTCTCGAACGAGCCGGGGAAGAAGACCTCCCGGCTCATCCTCCGGCGCCGGGTCATGGCCGCGAGCCCCACGGGCATCTTGGCGTTCTCTTCGAGGATGAGGTACTCCCAGCCGCCGGTCTGGCCGCTACGCTTACTCTCGACCGCCACGACGTCGAAGGCCACTTGTCGGACCGGTACCTCACCAAAGCGGTTGGGGAGGGTGGGGTCGTAGAGTATGCTCGTCTCCAACACCTCTTCTGGCACGACCTTCTCTTTGCCGGCCGCGAGCCTGCGCAGAAACTCGTTTACGGCCTGCATCCTCTGGACGAGGCCCCTCTCCAGGCGCTCCCAATCCGCAGCGGGGACGATGCGGGGAAACCAGTCGGTGGGGTGGGTCTTGTCGCCCTCCAGGATACCGAAGGCGTGTTGCTCATCCAGAAGTAGATTGTGCGCCCGGCGCAGGTTCTCTTCCCAGCGCCGGGGACCCATCTCTGCCAGCTCCTCGAAGATGGCCACGTAGATGGGGTGCGGAGCGTCGGTGGGCCCGAAGACCTCGTTCGTGCCTGGCAGTGTACGCTTGAACACGATGGGTGCCATAGACCGGGGATTATACTAGCGCCCCGCAGGTACACA
>JALZFP010000317.1 GCA_030861485.1 Actinomycetota bacterium
TGGCGAGTACGGGTCCATGCGCGAGGCCGTGGTAGGTCCCGCCGGTCCCAGGGCGTGTCCGGGCCGTGCGGGGGCAGGGCCGGTAAAGTAGACCACCTGACCTTCGGGGTCGAAGGGGAGAGGTTCGTCCTTCTCGATAGCCTCTGCTTTGCGGGCGTGGGCCGCGTCACGGGCCGTGTAGATCACACCGTAGAGACGCACGACATCGCCGGTCCTGAGCGCTCCGACGTCCTCTTTGGAGAGCGGGGTTTCGAGTTGCGTGGGCTCCGCACTCACAGCTCGACCAAGGCGGTGCGATGGGAGTGACAGTCGAGGTTTACGGCGACCGGGAAGGCGGCGATGTGGGTCGCGAAGCTCTCCACGTGCACCGCGAGCGCCGTCACGGTGCCGCCGTAGCCGGCGGGGCCGATGCCGGTCGCGTTGATCTCCTCCAGAAGCTCCCGCTCGATCTCGGCTATCTCCGGGTCGGGGTTGGGCGCACCGGAGGGGCGGGTGAGGGCCTTCTTGGCGAGCTGGGCGGCCTTCTCGAACGGACCACCGATGCCGACGCCTACTGTGAGCGGTGGGCTGGCGTTAGGGCCGGCCTTCTCGATGGTCTCGACGACGAACCGCTTCATCGCGGGCAACCCTTCCGCAGGCGTGAGCATCTTCAGCGCGCTCATGTTGTCGCAGCCCGCGCCCTTGACGAGTAGCGTAATCTTCAGCCCGTCGCCGGGAACGAGGTCGTAATATACGATCGCCGGGGTGTTGTCCCCGGTATTCGTACGATTCACGGGGCTCCTGACGATGCTCTTTCTGAGGTAGCCCTCCTCATAGCCGCGTCGGACACCCTCGTCTATGGCTGACGAGATCTCGCCTCCAACAAACCGAACCTCCGCTCCCACCTCGACGAAGAAGACGGCGTACCCCGTGTCTTGGCAGAACGCAACGCACTCCTCGCGGGCGACCTCGGCGTTCTCCAGAAGCCTCTCTATGACCTCCCGGCCTAGAGACGACTCTTCTTCTTCAAGCGCCCTCCTCAGCGCCGAGAGGTGCTCTTCGGGAAGGCGGGTGTTCGCGTCGATGCACAGGTCGCGCACGGCCCGCGTCACATCTTCTACCCGTACCTCGCGCAAAGCCTTCTCCTCTGGTTGCGGTCCCATTCCTGGTACGAAGGATAGCACCGGTACACAATGCGAGGCGGGACGGTGGTTTAAGCATGGGCTCGGAGAGGAGGAACAGGTGCCAGTAAAAGAGGGCTGGCGTCTCCTTTCTGTAGCCTTGACTCATTCTAGCCTCCCGCTACCCGCTCAAAGCGCACCTCTCTGATACCTTTGTCGTACACCCTGGCGGTGAGGACAAAAGCCTCGTGTTTAGATTCTTCAAAGAACAACGTGGCGTTCAGGCAACCCTAACTCATTGTTGCCCGCTCGAAGCGCGCGTCCCTGGTACCATCGCTGTCCAGCAAGGCGCGGAAGACCAGCTCGGACATTTTGTACTTTGGAAGGGTGACGAACGTAGTCCAATAGCAAAAGAGGCCAGCTCACGCTCTGCGATCTTCGCGTTTACCTTCCCCAGAGGCAAGTTCTCCTGGGCTGAGGCGAGCGATCCTCGGGGCGTAGTCCTTTTTGTAGACCATGATCGTGCGCTCGAATGAGATCACGACCGTCCCTTCCTGGTTGAAGCCGGTGGTCCTGACCTTAACGATGCCGACGTCGGGACGCGACCTAGACTCCCGTTTCTCCAGTACCTCAGACCGGGAGTAGATGGTGTCCCCTTCGAATACCGGCGCGGGCAACTTCACCTCGTCCCAGCCGAGGTTGGCGAAGACGTTTTGGGAAATGTCGGTAACGCTCTGGCCGGTGACCAACGCTAGGGTAAATGTGGAATCCACGAGCGGCTTGCCGAACTCGGTTTGAGAGGCGTAGTAATGATCAAAGTGGATTGCCGCAGTATTTTGGGTGAGCAGCGTGAACCAAGAGTTGTCCGTGGTCGTCACCGTCCGGCCCAGAGGGTGCTCGTAGATGTCCCCGACCTCGAAGTCTTCAAAGAATCTACCTCGCCAGCCTTCCTTTACCACCATTTGCCTCTCCTTTCTGAGCCCTCAGGCAAGAAGCTTAACCCGTTACCCGCTCAAGTCACACCTCTCGCCTGCCGTCCACCAAGAGTGCGCGAAAGTCTAGTTCGCCGTGTTTCGTACTTTAAAACGGTACGCTCCTAGAAAAGCTTCACTATACTAAGGATCCTTAGTAGAACGCTCGGCAGGACTCGAGCCTGCGACCTTCTGATTCATAGTCAGGATACGTGTGTTTGCAGCCGTATCTGGTCGTTGGCAACCTGCTTATGTAAGCCAACTTCTTATTCTCGATGTTTGCAGTGTTCACCTAGGCAACTGCCACATCTCTGCCAAAATCTATCGCTCCCAAGCTGGGACTTTCGGCTGCTTCTTGCGGTGTATACCGAAGCTATTTGCTGGAATAAGTGTTCAGTGGCTATAAGCGTCGCCCTTTTGCTGATTACTCACAGCTTGGCTTACAGGGCGTAGTCGCCGGTGTGAGCTTCTTGCAGGTAGCGGGCGAGGAGGTCGATGCAGGCTTGCACGTCCGAAGCGTTCACCATCTCATTGGGGGTGTGGACGTAGCGGGTCGGTATGGAGAGCGTGATCGAGGGGATGCCGCCGTGGAGGCGCTGGACCCCACCCGCATCGGTGCCGCCTTGGGGCAGTATCTCCATCTGGTGCGAGATCCCCTCGCGTTGGGCTATCGTGCGCAAGTGCTCGACGAGCTTGGGGTGGCAGATTAGGGAGGAGTCCATGATCTTTATCGCCGCTCCCTTGCCGAGCAGCACCCCAAATGATCTATAAGCCACCTTTCTGCTCATGGACGTTTCTTGCTGGTTTCGCTATGGTGTTTTCTTGATGAGAAGGGGTAGTGAGAATCAACCACACGGTCATCGGCCAGCTAGACAGCGTCGAAACCGCCGCCTTGCCTTCGCGGTGGTCTTGTTGTTGATCCCTATTGCTGCGGGCATAGCTTTTGTGGAGCACAGAGATACCTTCCCTTCAAAGGAAGCCGAGCAACCCAAGACATCAGAGCAATCTCAACCGGAATCCCCTGTATCTTCAGAGACCGAACGGAGCATGGATGAGACGTGGGCGGCCGCTGTTGCCCAGGACGTTTCACCGAGCCTCGCAGTACCGGGCGAAACCCTAGAGTTCGGCCACAGGATCGCTTTGACCTTCGATGACGGCCCGGATCCCGCTACCACCCCCGCTATCCTCGACGTTTTGCGCGACTACCATGTTAAGGGCACGTTCTTCGTGATCGGAGCCCGCGCCGAGCAGCACCCAGAGCTCATCGACCGCATAGTCAGTGAAGGCCACACCTTAGGTAACCACACCTACTATCACAGAGACCTGACCAAGCTCACTCCCGAACTGGTGTCGAGAGAGCTTCAGGATACACAAGCGGTTATCGATGAGGTCCTCGGAGAGCATTCTCCGATCACCTTGTTTCGCCCGCCCTGCGGGGCACCCTACATTACGCAGATGGAAGGATTACCCGTGTTCCAAGAAGCGATGAGGGAGCAACGACTGTACCCCGTGATGTGGACTATCGACTCGCGCGACTGGGCGCTCGAGAACCAGCCCGAGAGCATCGTCGACAACCTCGCCCAGAGCACGCCGG
>JALZFP010000277.1 GCA_030861485.1 Actinomycetota bacterium
GGGGCACTCCCGCTCCTGCTCTCACTTTCCTATGGCACGAGCGGCGCCCTAGCCGGGGTATTCTTGAGCCTGCCGTGGTCACTGCTCTGGCTCTCCGGCTATCCAGAGGCCCGCACCCTGAGGGCACTCCTGGCCCTTCTCCTGATGGCGCTATGGGTTGGCGCGCCCTTAGCACACCTGGGCCTGATGCAGGACCTCGAACCCGACGGCAGGTATCTCGTCCTAGTTGCCGTGGTGGGACCCTGGATCTCCGATTCTGGCGCCTACTTTGCTGGACGGTTTTTCGGTCGCCACGCGCTCTTCCCGACCTTGAGCCCCAAGAAGACGGTCGAGGGCGGCTTCGGGGGACTCCTGGTGACGGTGGCCGTCGTCGGCTACTTCACGCACACGCTTCTGGGCTTTGGTGTCGAGGAGGCCGTCCTGTGGGGAGCGGTGATCTCCCTTCTCAGCCAGGCCGGGGACCTCTTCGAATCTATCCTCAAACGCCTTCTGGAACTTAAAGACCTCGGACGCGCCCTCCCCGGCCACGGTGGCATCCTGGACCGCGTTGATAGCCTGCTGTTTACCGCTCCCGCCGTGTACTATCTCTACGTCCTCTCCGCCGCGTGAGACGTCGCCTTACTATCCTTGGCTCCACCGGCAGCATCGGGCTCCAGGCTCTCGACGTCGTCCGCTCACACAGGGAGCGCTTCGAGATAGTAGGCCTCTCCGCCGGGGGAAACGCGAAGAAGCTCAAAGAGCAAGCCGAAGAGTTTAAGCCCACCTACATAGCCCTCGAAAGCAGCGATGCCGTTACACTTGGCGTCATTGAAGGAGAGAAGGTCACCGGCCCCGGCGCCGCCGCCACGCTTGCCTCAGCCCCCACCGACGTCGTCCTCAACGGGATCGTCGGCTTTGCTGGCCTCTCCTCCACCGTAAGAGCCCTGAAGAGCGGCAACACGGTCGCCTTAGCCAACAAAGAATCGCTCGTCGCCGGCGGCGACTGGGTTATGAGGCTCGCCAAAAGTACTACGGTCGGGGCCAGCGGAGCCGGGAGCCGCATAATACCTGTGGACTCAGAGCACTCGGCCATCTTTCAGTGTCTGGAGGGGCGGGCGGCGGGGGAGGTGCGCGAGATACTACTGACCGCTTCGGGGGGACCTTTCTTTAGCCATGCCGAAGGAGAGCTGCGGGAGGTAGGGCCGGAGGATGCTTTGAAGCATCCGACGTGGCGGATGGGGCCCAAGATCACGGTAGACTCCGCCACAATGATGAACAAGGGCCTCGAGGCTATCGAGGCCCACCACCTCTTCGGAGTAACTTACGACCAGATAAGGATTGCCGTACACCGGCAGTCCGTCGTGCACGGGGGGGTCGTCTTGGAGGACGGGTCGTCGATACTGCACGCCGCCCTACCGGACATGCGCCTCCCGATCTCCTACGGCATCCTCTACCCTGAGAGGGTAGATGTGGGCGCGAAGCAGGTTGGATTCGGTGACGCCTTTTGGACGTTCGAGAAGCCCAGAAACGAGGTTTTCCGTTGCCTGCCGCTCGCCATAGAGGCCGGTAGAGCCGGCGGGGTCTACCCCGTGGCGCTCAACGCAGCCAACGAGGTCGCCGTGGGGGCGTTCCTTGACCGCCGGATAGAATTTCTGCGGATAGCGGAAGTTATAGAGGAGGTCCTCGAGACCGTGCCGGACATCGGCGAGATGAAGAGCATAGAAGCGGTAGTACATGCGGACCGCTGGAGCCGGGAGAGAGCAGAGAAGGTCGTAGGAGCGGCGCGATGACGATACTCGTCGCGCTCCTTGGGCTGATAGCCCTGATCGTGATCCACGAGGCCGGCCACATGCTCGCAGCCAAAGCCGTCGGCGTCAGGGTCACAGAGTTTGCGGTCGGCTTCGGCCCGGCGCTTTTCAAGAGGAAGGTCGGCAAGACCATCTACTCGTTTCGGGTAATACTACTGGGTGGGTTTGCCAAGATGGCCGGTATGGAGGATGTTGGGAGCGTGCAGAGGTCCGCGGGCGAGCATGGGCCGGATAAGTACCTCGCCAAGCCCCCCTGGCGGCGGGCCGCGATCATCCTCGCCGGACCGTTGGGCAACCTCTTGGCGGCCGTCCTAATCCTGGCCGCCGTTTACCTGGTCGGCGTGCCGACGGACGCCACCACGGAGATCGAAGAGGTAATCCCTGGATCGATGGCCGCCGAGTCCGGATTGCAGGCGGGGGACAGCGTTGTCACGGTCGACGGAGATGATGTAGGGACCTGGCAGCAGTTCCAGGAGGCCCTCGAAGGGCGAAACCCGGGGGACGAGGTAACGATCGCTGCCGAGCGCGATGGGGAGCGAAAAGAGTTCTCCGGTGAGCTCGTCGCCGATCCCGAGAACCCAGACAGGGCGATAGTGGGCGTGCGGCCAGTCATCGTCTACACAAGCTACGGGCCTCTGGAGGCTCTCTGGACGGGGATAGTGGATACCGCCCGAATAATCGGGCTCTTCGGATGGTTTCTAGGTGAGCTTGCGACCGGCGGGGTCAGCTTCTACGACTCCGTCTCCAGTCCGATAGGCGTAGTCGGGGTTTCGAGCGATATAGCCTCCGAGGGTGGGCAGAGCTTCGCGCGGCTTCTGGCCTTGATCAGCATAAACCTCGCCGTCTTCAATTTGCTCCCCATTCTGCCCCTCGACGGGGGCCACCTGTTCTTTATCGCGGCGGAGAAGATTCTGGGGAGGCCGGTAAGGGCGGAGACGGTAAACAAGGTGGCTGCTTTCGGTCTCGCGTTGATTCTCGTGCTCTTCGTGTTCGCAACGTATGCGGACCTTAGTAAAATCCTCGCTGGACAACCGTTTATCCCCGAAACAGACCCCTAAAAGAGTACGGGAGTGGTATGACAGAGGCAGCGGTACAAGAACGCCCGATCACCAGCCGTCAGATAGTCGTCGGCGGTGTGCCCATCGGAGGCGGCGCCCAGGTGGCCGTTCAGTCCATGACCAACACCAATACCAGCGACGTAGAGGCTACCGTCCGACAGGTCTACGAGCTCAACGCCGCCGGCGCCGACCTCGTACGCGTTTCCGTTAACGGCTCCAAGGCATTGAAGGGCTTCAAAGAGGTTCTCTGGCGCTCTCCGGTGCCCTTGATCGCCGACGTCCACTTCGACTACCGGATGGCTCTCGGCGCTGCTGACGCGGGTGCGGCCTGCGTCCGTGTCAATCCCGGCAACATCGGTGGCGACGGCCGCTACAGGGCAGTCATAGAGAAGTGCGTAGAGACTGGCGTGGCGATGAGGATAGGCGTCAACTCTGGCTCTGTCGAGAAGCAGTATAGGGATCTGCGGAAAGCCGAGGCGCTCGTCGCGAGCGCGCTACAGAAGGTCGAAGTCGCCGAGGAGATGGGCTTCACGAACTTCAAGGTCTCCCTGAAGGCGAGCCATGTTCCCGAGATGGTCCAGGCGAACAAGGAGTTTAGGCGCCACTCCAACGCCCCGCTGCACCTCGGTGTTACGGAGGCCGGCACCAGGCTCCCCGGCGCGATCAAGAGCGCCGCAGCTCTAGGCCAGCTCCTCCCCTACGGCATCGGAGATACGATCCGCATCTCGCTCGCCGAAGACCCGGTCGAGGAGATACCGGTGGCATACCAGATACTTTCGGCTTTGAACCTGCGCCACCGCGGCCCGAACGTCATCGCTTGCCCGAGCTGCGCCCGCACGTTGGGCTTCGACGTGATCGGGATGGCCGCCCTGGTCGAGGAGAATCTCAAGCACTACGAGGACCATTTCACCGTCGCCGTGATGGGCTGCGTAGTCAACGGTCCGGGGGAGGCCCGGGATGCCGACTACGGCGTCGCCGGCGGCAAGGACGATGGTGTGATCTTCGCCAAGGGACGCCCCTTGCGCAAAGTGCACCGCGACGAGATCTTCGACGCACTCTTCGAGGAGATACAGAGAGACGGTTGGAAGTAGCGGCGAGACCGAATCCTTATAGAGGTCGGAGGATTAATAAGAGGGCTGAGACCAATAGTCTCAGCCCTCTTATTAATTGCAAAACCACTACGTAAGGGGCATTTAAATAACTTTCTCTTCTCTCTGGGATTCCCTGTTCCCTCGAATGCATATGTGTCAAATAGCCTAGGTTCGCAATGTGTGAGGCGTCGGTTGCACCTCACATTCGCGAAGATTGGTTCGACGGGCGATAGGGCATACGCCGTTTCCTTGTAACCTACATACTCTGCGGTATAATTAGTTCGCTGTATGAAGCAAGGGGTCCACGGGGCCCGTTGCTTTTTTAACGTCTCGAAACAGGGAGAGCGGCAAACGGCAAGACTAGAAAGACTGGCGGAAGTTGTAGAGAACGCCCTCCCGGAGGGGGCGGAGCTCATCGAGGCCCGCTTCTCCGGCGGGCCTCTTCTGACGCTGTTCGTGGATCGGGTTGACGGCCCTGTAGACCACGAGTTCTGTTCAGATGTGATTTCCAGAGTCTCCCCGCTGTTGGACAATGAGGGGTACCATGGTCTCGTCGAGGTCTCTTCCCCAGGAATAGATCGCCCCTTGACGAAACCCGCTCACTTCTCCCGCTTCGTCGGGCACGAGGCCAAAGTGCGTACCGCCGAGCCGATGGTAGGCGGTCCCCACGACGGGCGGCGGAACTTCACCGGAACCATCGAGCGGGCGGACGAGACGAGTTTTGTACTAAAACTCCCAGAGGGGGGAGCGGAGGTGGAGCTGCCGTTCGGCTCCGTCTCAAAGGCGAACCTCAAGGAGGACATATAACGAGATGAATACTGCATTGTTATCAGCTTTGCACGAAATCGAGGTGGACAAGGGTATCCCCTTCGAGACGGTGAAGGGCGTGCTCGAAGAATCCCTGCTCGCTGCTTACGAGGGCCGGGAAGGAGCTGAAGAGGGGGCCGAGGTGGTCCTGGACCGGGAGACCGGCGACCTTCGGGTTATGAAGGATGGTGAGGACATAACGCCTCATGACTTCACCCGCATCGCTGCCCAGGTGATGCGCCAGACCTTCTACCAGCGCCTCAACGAGGTGCACAACGAGCAACTCCTCGAGGAGTACGGGGGACGCATGGGCGACATCGTGACCGGCATCGTCCAGCAATCACACAGGAGGATGACGCTCGTGGACTTGGGAAGGGTCGAGGCTCTCTTGCCGGCGAGCGAACAGGTCCCCAACGAACGTTACGAGAACGGGCAGAGGATAAAGGTGTACTTGCTGGAGATTCGGGAACCGGGCAGGGGTCCGGGCCTCACTGTGAGCCGGCGGCACGAAGGCCTGCTTCGGGGCCTCTTTGAGTTGGAGGTTCCGGAGATCTATGACGGGCTCGTGGAGATAAAGGCCGTCGCCCGTGAGGCAGGACTACGCTCAAAGGTCGCGGTGTGGTCGAACGAGTCCGGGATAGACCCGGTTGGTGCCTGCGTTGGACCACGCGGCAGCCGCGTGCGGGCTGTCGTCTCCGAGCTTCGCAACGAGAAGATAGACATTATCCAGTGGGACCCGGACCCGGCACGCTTTATCGCCAAGGCGCTTAGCCCTGCACGCGTCAGGGAGGTCTACCTGGACGACGACGAGCAGCAGGCTGAGGTCATCGTGCCTGACGACCAGCTCTCGCTGGCTATCGGCCGAGAGGGCCAGAACGCTCGGCTGGCCGTAAAGCTTACCGACTGGAAGATAGACATAAAGCCCGAAAGCCAGGCTACCGAGTACGAGGACGAACTGGAAGAGGACTGGGAGCTCGAGGAGGACTCGGCGATGAATCGTTGCCGAGCCGTGCTCGCGAACGGCCGAAGATGCCCGAACACTGCCCTGCCGGGCTCCCTTTTCTGCGGCATCCCGTCGCACCAGGCCCAGGCCGCAGAGTTCGAAGGCTTGATAGAAGGCTCGCAAGAGGGCTCTTAGGGGGTTAGATGAGCAAGCGCGTATACGAGATAGCTCGCGAGAAATCGCTGGATAGTAAGGAAGTTATAAAGCGTCTTAGGGAGGCGGGGGTAGAGGTAAACCATCACTCCGCCACAATAGAGGACCCCGTCTACGAACGGGTTTTCGGCGACGGCCAGAACGGCCAGCCGAATGCCGAGGCTACACCGACCGAGCCGGCGGGAGCTACCGTCGAGGATGCGCAGAACGGGCGACCCGAAGCCTCGGCGGTCTCTACTCCGGGGGCTCCCGTCGAGCAGCAGGAGCCGGTGATAGAGGCCCGAAGGAGTGGGCGCAAGCGGCGCCGGGTCGTGATCGATGCTAGCGCGACTAACCGCGGGGCTTCTCGCACGGCCGCCACTCCTGCGGCGGCGAGGGAGGAGCCTAAGGCTGCTCCCGTCGAAGAGCCTGTCGAGGAGACTGCTAACAAGACCGCCGTGCGGATCGAGCCGGGGGCGACGGTGAAGGATCTGGCGGATGCTCTCGGTGTCGCGCCGGCTCAGGTCGTCAAGGTCCTCTTCTCATTAGGCGAGATGAAGACCGTGACGCAGACGCTCTCGACCGACGAGATAGAGCTCGTCGCCGCCGAAATGGGGGTAGAGGTCGAGATCGGGGCCATAGAAGAGCCTGCTCTGGAAGAGGTATTGCCGGAGGATGCAGCCGAGGACCTCGTCGAGAAGCCACCGGTAGTCACGGTGATGGGCCACGTAGACCACGGCAAAACCTCACTTTTGGACCGAATCAGGCAGGCAAACGTCCAGTCTGGCGAGGCAGGCGGCATCACGCAGCACATCGGCGCCTACCAGGTCGAGAGCGGGGGCAAGAAGATTACCTTCATCGACACTCCGGGCCACGAGGCGTTTACCGAGATGCGGGCCCGCGGTGCTAGGGTGACGGATGTCGTGATCCTGGTGGTCGCCGCGGATGACGGGGTGATGCCCCAGACCGACGAGGCAATCGAGCATGCTCGCGCTGCGCGGGTGCCCATGGTCGTCGCCCTCAACAAGATAGACGTCCCGAACGCCAGCCCCGACAGGGTGTATGCCGAGCTCTCTGAGCGGGAGCTCGTGCCAGAGGTCTACGGTGGTGACACGGTGACGGTCCCAGTCTCGGCCAAGACCGGCGAGGGCATAGACGAGCTACTGGAGAACGTACTGATCGTCGCGGAGCTCGAGGACCTGAAGGCGAATCCTCATGCTCCAGCCTCTGGGTACGTAATCGAGAGCGAGCGCGACCCGGGACGCGGCCCTGTCGCCACGCTCCTTGTAAACCGCGGCACGCTCCATAAGGGCGACGTCGTGCTCGCGGGCACCGCCTATGGGCGCGTGAGGGCGATGCTCAACTATACAGGACAGCGCATCAAAGAAGCCGGCCCAGGCGACCCTGTCGAGATACTGGGCCTCTCAGGCGTACCCGAAGCGGGTACGCGCTTCGAGGCTACCGACCACGAACGCAACGCCCGCGACAAGGCCCACCAGGCCGAAGCCGCGCTTCGCAGACAGGAGCTCGCGGAGGGAGGCCCTAGACGCACGCTCGAGGAGCTGCTCGGAGAAGGCGGCGTCCAGGACCTCAACCTCGTCGTCAAGGCGGACGTCGCCGGGAGCGTGGAGGCGCTGAAGGAAGCGCTCGCCAGGCTCTCCACTGACGAGGTGCGGGTTAACATAGTGCGCTCTGGTGTTGGGGCCGTGACCGACTCGGATGTGATGCTCGGTTCGGCGAGCGGTGGGATCGTGCTGGGCTTCAACGTCCGACCGACCAACACCGCCAAGCAAGTCGCCGAGAGGGAGGGTGTGGAGATCCGGACCTACGACGTGATCTACAAGGCGCTCGAGGAGATAGAGGCCGCCATGCGCGGCATGCTCGCCCCCGAGACCGAGGAGCGCGAGACGGGTACGGCTGAGGTCCGCGCGATTTTCCGGGTCCCGACCGTCGGTACGGTTGCCGGATGCTATGTGACCAGTGGCGAGATTTCACGCAACAACCGTGTCCGGGTGGTGCGGGACGGAATCGTGATCTACGAGGGCAACATCGCCTCCTTGAGGCGCTTTAAAGATGACGTCCGCTCGGTGCGCCAGGGCTTCGAATGCGGCGTCAGCGTCGA
>JALZFP010000033.1 GCA_030861485.1 Actinomycetota bacterium
CTCTCCCTCGATCCTGGAGATGATCCGCGCCAGAGCCCGGCGGTCGCCGGAGAGCAGCCGTTTTACCAGTTCGTTCTCGCTCACTCGTACCACTCTTCTACACGCCTCCCACATCTACCTGCCGGAAGGGCCAGAGCACGACAAGCTACCTCCTCTAGTAAGACGCCAAACGCCAGCTATCTCCGTAACCGCGAAAAGAAAGACAGCGACGTCGCTCGGTAGCGGAATGGTACCCACACCGGCGACAAGGAAGAATAGGCTCCGCCGAGAGCCTCTTCCGAACTGCCCCGTTTCGGCCTATCCGAAACCTAGCCTTCCAGCAGCAAAGACTCCGGGTCTTCGATCAGCTCCTTGATGCGTACGAGGAATTGCACGGCGTCGGCGCCGTCCACGATGCGGTGGTCGTAGGAGAGAGCTAGGTACATCATGGGACGAATCTCTATCTCTCCGTTCACGACCATGGGCCTCTGCTGGATCTTGTGCATACCAAGTATCGCTACCTGCGGGATGTTGAGGATGGGTGTCGAGTTTAGGGAGCCGAAGATGCCGCCGTTGGTTATGGTGAATGTGCCACCCTGTAGCTCCTCGATACTTAAGGTGCCCTCGCGTGCCTTCTGGCCGAACTCCATTATGTCGCGCTCTATATCGGCGAAGCCCTTTTTGTCCGCGTCGCGCACCACCGGAACGACAAGCCCCTGCTCGGTGTTTACCGCGACACCTATGTCGTAATAGTGCTTGAGGACGAGCTCGTTGCCCTGCAGCTCGGCGTTGACCTTGGGAAACGCCTTCAAGGCTCCTATCGCAGCCTTGGTGAAGAAGGACATAAAGCCGAGCCTGACCTCGTGGCGCTCCTGAAACTCCTCCTTACGACGGTTCCTCAGCTCCATCACGGCGCCCATGTCCGCCTCGTTAAAGGTGGTGAGCATCGCCGCCGTCTGCTGGGCCTCGACGAGCCGGTTGGCGATTGTCTGGCGCCGGCGCGAGAGTCTGACGCGCTCCTCCAAGGCCGCGCGGCCATCCTCGGCGGCGGGGGCCGGTGCCTCCTCCTGACCGTCCCTCCCGGGGGCGGGCTGACGCTCCGGGGCCTCGGTCTGCCGGCCGCCCCCGCGGTCCTGCTCCCGGATCAGGCGCTCCACGTCCTCCTTGGTCACACGACCGCCACGACCCGAGCCCGACACCTCGGTGAGGTCGATATCGTACTCCTGGGCGAGCCTCCTGACCGTCGGCGAGGCTCGGCCTCCCCCGTCCTCCCGGTGGCCGTTAGTCTCGTCGAACTCGGCCTGCTCGGCCTCGGTCTCCTGGGCCTCGGGGGCGACCTTCTCCTCCCGCCCCTCGACCTCTTCGGCCTCGGCCTCTTCGGCCTCCTCCTTCTCGGTCTGCGGCTCTGCTTTTTGCGGGGCGGCGCCATCGCCTTCGCCTATGGTGCCGATGACGTCGCCCACCCCGACGTCCTCGCCCTCGCCCGCGGATATGGTCTCCAGCACGCCGTCCTGCTCGGCCTCTACCTCGAAGTTGACCTTGTCGGTCTCGAGCTCGACGACAGGCTCGCCGGCCTTTACCTGCTCGCCCTCGCTTTTAAGCCACTTCCCGACCGTCGCTTCGGTAACCGACTCCCCAAGCTCCGGGACGTGAATCTCAACCGGCACGTTCCACCTCGCGTTCTTTGGCCTCTTCTGTCTCTTCCGCCTGCCTAAAGGCCGCCCGGACTATGCCGGCGTGCTCCCTCTTGTGGAACGCCGCCGACCCTTGCGCCGGACTCGGCCGGGACGGCTTGCCGACGTACCGTATGGGGAGCTGATCGTCGACGAGCTCCCTCAGACGCGGCTCCATATACGTCCACGCCCCCATGTTCCGCGGCTCCTCCTGGACCCACACGATATCCTGCAGGTTTGGATAACCCTCCAGGACCGCCCTGATGTCCTCCTCCGGAAACGGGTAGAGAAGCTCAACACGCGCGATGGCGCTTACGTCATCCTCCTCCCGCGCCTCGCTGGCGACGAGTTCCGTGTAGATCTTACCCGAGCACAGCATGAGCCGCTCGACCGACTCGGCCCGCCCCTCGATGTTCATCTCCTCGTCGTTCAGAACCGGCCTGAACTTGCCCTCCGTAAGCTCCTCCAGCTTCGAGGTCGCCAGGGGGTGTCTGAGCAGGCTCTTCGGCGTCATGATTATGAGGGGCCGCTGGTGGTCCCTGAGCGCGGCCTGGGCACGCAGCAGGTGGAAGTACTGGGCGGCCGTGGTGCAGTTGGCGATCCGGACGTTCTCGTGCGCCGCGAGTTGCAAGAACCGCTCTAGACGGGCGCTGGAGTGCTCGGGACCCTGGCCCTCGTAGCCGTGCGGCAGCAGCATGACCAGCCCCGAGGTCTGGCCCCACTTGGCCTGCCCCGAGACGATGAACTGGTCGATCATCGGCTGCCCGACGTTCGCGAAGTCCCCGTACTGAGCCTCCCACAAGACGAGCGTCTCCCTGGCGTTCAGCGTGTAGCCGAACTCGAAGCCCATGACCGCGATCTCTGAGAGCGGGCTGTTGTGGGCGTCGAAAGAGGCTTTGGCCTGCGGTATGTTCTGTAGCGGCACATAGGCCTCGCCCGTCTCCTCGTCGTGCAGAACCGAGTGGCGCTGCGAGAAGGTGCCGCGCTCGGTGTCCTG
>JALZFP010000083.1 GCA_030861485.1 Actinomycetota bacterium
CCGCTCTAGTGTTTTACACCCCTGTCCGTCCAGTTCAACGTCAACCTGCCTCGACCTGAAGCGTCGCGGCAACTCCGCAGTGTAGTTGAACTTGAAGTTTACGCAGTTGTGGGAGAGCCAAACCCAGATCTTGGTGGCCCAAAGAAGGGCCGTGCTTTGAGGGGACAATCGATACCAACCCAGCAGAACAGTCTGGTACAACTCGCTACATGAAGGTTTCCTCCGGCACTAAAGGTCCACGCCCCCCTCGTGTGAGTAAAGCATAAGATTCGCGAGAGACCGGGAGCCAGCGTGAGGATATCGACCGGTTAAACGCTCTAAGCCTGCCGCTTCTGCTCCCGTGCCGTCAGCTCACGTCTTGCTGTCGCTCTAGCTGCGGACGTTCCTCCGGGAACTGGGCGTCGTTAACCGGCAAGGTCAACGACGCTCTACGCCAAAATGACTAACCGCTTCAATGAAACCTAAAGTTGAAGTTTAGGGATCGTTTGGTAAATCCTTAGAAATGATGCCGAGCGGAGCTTCGGAGTAGCTACAACTGGGTTATTGGCCCGATTTTCTGGGGCGGGTGATTACAGATAAGGCTCAAGAGCCTCGCTAAGATGTTTGTCCAACAGCCACAAGCCAACTACTCCTGGTTTATACCACCTTACCGCACCCCCACCCCTCCTTTTCGGCGTCGAAGATCCTGACGCCGTTGAACGCGGCAAAGATTAGACCTGATTAGATAGCTACTGAGCCTACGCCGACTGTAGGGGTTCTCGGCCGTCCTGCGCCTGTTGGGTGTCGTCCTCTTCGCGGCCAGCAACGAGCTCGCGCAAGAACTCCGCCACGAACCGCACTGCCAGCCCGGCCAGAATCGCAGCTACAATCATGGCGAGCATCATTACCGCCGCAAGCGCATAGATCATCCACGATAGTACGTCGTACAATCCACTCACTCCGCCACCTCCCAACGTCTGAAAACCTCACCTCTTTCTTGGCCTTGTAGAGCTTCCCTAGCAAATCTCAGGACCTCTGACTCCTCAGGATAGAGGCGTCGGGCCGCTTCTTCGGTCACCCTCGGTCTTCTTCTTCGCGGCTACGGCAAGCTCGTCGGCCCGGTCGTTTCCGGTCTTGTGCGGGGCTGCTGCGGTCTTAGAGTGCCCTTTGACCTTCCTCCACCGCACGTCCTGGTGACGTTTTGTCGCTTTCAGGAGTCTCTCCCACAGGTCCCTGTTTGCCACAGGCTCTTTAAGGTAATTGAGCCAGCCATTCTCTAGCCACTTCTTGTACCAGCCCCTCCTCATGCAGTTGACAAGGTAGGATGAGTCGGAGTAGATGGTTACGACTTGTCCCTCGTCTATCGTTTCCAGTGCTATGCACGCGGCGGTCACTTCCATGCGTTGGTTCGTGGTGTTCTGCTCGCCACCACTGATCTCCTTGATCTTGCCCTTCCACGTCAGAACGACGCCATATCCTCCGGGGCCGCGGGAGCCGCTGGACGCTCCGTCGGTATAAGCATAAGCCTCCGACTTAGGCAAGGGCACCATCCCTCCTGTTCGCCTCCTCTTCGCTCATCCCAGCCTCTTCCCCCGGTCGTGCCTACTAGCCGAACGATTGGTTATCTAAGTAGGGGCGGTGGGACTCGAACATACTGTATCAGTTTTAAGAGTGCCCCAAAGCTTTCAAGAAATTCCGCCTAGGTACTGCAAATAGTTCTACTTTGCATGCACCTTATGATTCTGTATCTGTTCATTGAGTACCTACTGATGTCGCTAGATGCCGCCCCTATTGCTACGATACTGCTGCCACAGAGCCCACTCAGAACTGAGGCCCTGTTGTAACTCCTGCGTTTTCCCTAAAAGTCGCGTTGCTGCAAAAGGGTTGTTTGAAACAAAGTCGGCGTGCTGAACTAAAACCCTATAGCCCGAAATCCTCGAAAACAGTGTTTCGAATCAAACGTCGCCTCGATGCTCCCATAGCCTCACATCCATTGTGTCGGTATAGTATGCGGCAGGAAACTGGGGAAAATGGGAAGGGGCGCACCATGTTTGTACGACCGGGGTCCACTAACAACGTCTCCGAAACAAAGGGAGGCGTAACCGCGCTTGCTGAGCTAATCGCCACCTTGTCGGCGAGCTTGTTCGCTGGAGCAGCCGTCTACATCAACCTGGTAGAACACCCGGCACGTATGCAGACCGGAATCCGCCCCGCTCTAACTGAGTTCGCGCCGAGCTACCATAGGGCGACGGTCACGCAAGTCTCTTTGGCGGTAGCGGGCTTCTTAAGCGGATTGGTAGCCTGGAGATCTAGGTCCGAGGCGCGCTGGCTGGTCGGTGGTGTGTTGTTGGTGTTGGTCATACCCTTTACGGCTTTGGTGATACTGCCAACGAACAAGAAGTTGCTTGACCCGGCAACAGCGAACGACCTGGACCTAGCGGAGAAGCTGCTGACCCGTTGGGGAAGACTGCACGCGGTAAGAAGCGTTTTGAGCTTGGCCTCCCTGTTGACGTTCTTGTTACTGCTGACTAGACGCAGAGGCTAATCAGTAACCGCTACTTGGGCTTAAGGGCGTCCCAACGGTGGGCACGGAAAGGGGGTGGGAATCCCCGCCCCGCTCTTACGACTTTAAGTGGTGGGATATAGGGCGCCAGCGTCGCAATCGTAGAGCAGAACAACCTTTCCTTTGGAATCTTCGGTCTGATTGAAGTGCGATGGTTGCCACGGTTCCTGCGACATCTGCTCGCAGTTGTCCTTTATCCACCCCAGCAACGACTTGTTTTTGCGCTCACCCTCCTGCATCGGAAAGAAACCGTGCTAGGTTGCAGGGAGATGGCGGCCCGTCTTCAAGGCACGATAGAAAGGCAGGCTGATGCACTATCGAACGCTGTCGAACGTAGGGCCATAGCGTGAGATACTGCTGCGTGCATTATTGCCGGAAGGGGAAAGAGTCTCAGCTAATTTTGGAGGGTGCGATGCAAACCGAGCGCAATGCGCAGAAGAACGTAGCGCGATCGTTACCAGTGGACACTTTGTGGATCCGGTTTGTATTCGTGGATCACGCGGGTATTCCCAAGACTAAGGCCGTTCACCGAGATGCCTTCGAGAGGCGAGCGAGGGCCGGGGTGGGGCTCGCCAAGGGGGTCCTGGCGCTGGACCCGAGCGGGGCTCTGCATCCGGGCTCAGGGCTGAGTCCCGTGGGTGAGATCCGTCTCGTGCCAGATCTTACAACCCTCGCCCCGCTTCCGTTCGTCCGCGGGCAGGCGATGGTCTGCTGCGACATGACAGAGTTGGACGGGCGCACGTCGTGGGAGGGCTGTCCCCGGAGCACCCTCAGGCGGCTGCTCCGCCGACTCGCGGAGAGAGGTTACAGGTCCGTTGCCTCCTACGAGACCGAGTTCTATGTGCGCAGCCCCGACGGCCCCTTGGACATGACCCCGTACGCGGGGAGCTTCGCCCTTACTCCGGCCGCCAACTTCGTCGCCGAGCTGGCGGAGACTTTGGAGGAGATGGGCATCCAGCCCGAGCAGTGCCACGCCGAGGTGGGGCACGGGAACCTGGAGCTCTCCGTGAAGGAGGCGGAGGCCCTGGCAGCAGCGGACCGGCGCGTGCTGGTGCTAGAAGCGATCCGGGGCGTGGCGCATCGCATGGGACTCGAGACCACAATGGCCCCAAAACCCTACCTTGATCAGGCCGGCAACGGCCACCACCTGCACCTCAGCGTCTACTCTCTAGAAGACAGTGCCCAAGTGCTCTTCGGCGCTTCAGGAGCGTTGAGCGACTCTGGGGCGGGGTTCGTGGCCGGGATCCTGGAACACCTTCCCGCCGTCATGTCGTTCACCACCGCGTCCCCTAATTCCTACCAGCGCATCGCCCCCGGCATGTGGTCCTCGGCCTACATCTCTTACGGCCCAGATAATCGCGAGGCCGCCGTGCGGCTCGCCTCCCCTGTCGCCGGTGCAGAGTCCGCGACAGCCAACATCGAGCTCAAGCCGGTAGACGTAACGGCGAACCCGTACCTAGCCCTGGCCGCGGTCCTGGCCGCCGGCATGGACGGAATGGAGCGCGACCTGGATCCCGGAGAACCAACCATGGTGGACCCGGCCACGTTGAGCGACGAGGAGCGCGCCTTCCGGGGTATCCGTCCGCTCCCCGCTTCCCTAGACGAGGCTCTGGATGCGCTGGAGAAGGACGACGTCCTCATAGATGCACTAGGCGAGCCGCTGGTGCGCACCCACCTGGCCGTGGCCCGCGCGCAGGCCGAGATGGCCAGGGGACTCTCGCCGGAGGAGGTAGCGGCAACGGCGGCGATGATCTACTGATGCTTCACCCCCACCTCGGCCGAAGATGACACACGTGGAGGTCTTAGATCTCCGGCACGTGCCCGTGGTGGACAACCACTGTCACGGGATCCAGCGTTCTCAGGACTTCGACGATCTCGTAAGCTGGCGACTAGCCTTCACAGAGTCAGCGGACCCGGATATGCCGCGCGAGCAGGTGGCAAGCACAGCCTTCTACCGCCGGTTAACACGCACGCTAGCCGGGTTCCTCGGCTGTGAGCCCGAGGAGAAAGCCGTGCTCAAGAGTCGCGTGGAGAGGGACGCGAAGGAGCTCACCGGTGCGCTGCTACGCGCCGCAAACATCGAGATCCTTCTTCTAGACACCGGCTATCCGCCACCCGAAGAAGTGCTACCGGAAACCGAGCTGGCCGATTTGGGAGGCTGCCGCGTCGAGCCGATGCTGCGGCTTGAGACCCTGATGGAGCGCCTGATAGCAGAGCACGGCTCACTGCGGGAGACGAAAGACGCGCTAGCAGCCGCGCTAGGAGACGTGCGAGAGCAGGGGTACGTGGCGCTAAAGAGCATCGTCGCTTACCGGACGGGGCTGAACATTCAGGAATGGACCGGTGAGGACGCGGAGGCTTCGTTCCGCGAATTCCGGTGCGCCATGCGCGAAGGATCGGCGCGGCTAGCCCACAAGCCGCTGCTAGACACCCTGCTACATACGGCTTTCGCCGAGGCGGTCCGGCAAGAAGTTCCGCTCCAGTTCCACGTCGGCTACGGCGATCCCGACACAGATCTCTTGCTCGGCAACCCGCTGCACCTGCGCGCCGTGCTCGAGCGACCGGAGTACCGCGGCATGCCCGTGGTGCTGCTGCACGAGTGCTACCCATACACCCGGGAGGGCGGCTACCTAGCCGCCATCTATGAGAACGTCTACCTGGATCTCTCCTACGGCATCCCCTTTCTGGGCTACGGCGAGATGCTCTCCTTCACGCGGGAGGCGCTGGGCGTGGCGCCGATCTCTAAGCTCTTATACAGCTCCGATGGCATAGGGGTGCCGGAGCTTCACTGGATGGGCGCTACCTACGGGCGGCGCGTGCTCGGCCAGGCGCTGGGGGAGCTGGTAGCGTACGGAGAGCTGGACGTCTCCGAAGCCGAGGCCGCCGGCGAAGACGTGTTGCGCGGGAACGCCTTGCGCCTGTACCGGCTGTCTCCTGTTTAGGCATCCAGTACCATAGCTCCGAGCGTAGGTTGCTAAACTCTAGGCGCAGGATACAGAACAAGCAAGGAGGCGCAGTGATAAGCCCTATCGTGCACACGCTACACGTCGTCTTGGCAGGAGTATGGCTCGGCGGGGTGGTCTTCACGACGGTGGTCGTCTCACCGGCGCTGAAGGCGATGAAGTGGAGCGAGGCCGAGCGGGTAAGGGTGCGCTCGGTGATCGGAAAACA
>JALZFP010000095.1 GCA_030861485.1 Actinomycetota bacterium
GTGCGTGTTGGCGATGCGCGAAAGCTCCTCGATGTACTGCCGCAGCTCCTTTGAGCCCAGGGCGCAGTTCAGGCCGATGCTGATCGGCTCGGCGTGCCTGACAGAGTTCCAGAAGGCCTCCGTCACCTGCCCCGAGAGGGTGCGCCCGCTCGCGTCGGTGATGGTGCCCGAGATCATAATCGGGAGGTCGAGGTCCTCCTCCTCAAGGTATTCCTTGATCGCGAAGATCGCCGCCTTCGCGTTCAATGTGTCGAAGATCGTCTCGACGAGCAGCAAGTCCACACCACCCTCAACGAGCCCCCGCGCCGCCTCCTTGTATGCCTCCTTGAGCTCGTCGAAGGTGGTGTTGCGGAAGCCGGGGTTGTTCACGTCCGGCGATAGAGAAGCTGTGCGGTTGGTCGGGCCGATGGCGCCCGCCACGAAGCGCGGCTTGTCCGGGGCCTTCTCTGTGAAGCTGTCCGCCGCTTCGCGGGCGATGCGCGCAGACTCGTAGTTCAGCTCATAGGCCAGACCCTCCATCTTGTAGTCCTTCTGGGCAATAGAGGTCGAGCTGAAGGTGTTCGTCTCGACGATGTCCGCGCCGGCCTCCAGGACAGCCTCGTGTATGTCGCGGATAATCTGGGGCTGCGTGATGGAGAGCAGGTCGTTGTTGCCTTTTAGCTCCCCGGGGTGCTCCACAAAACGCTCTCCCCGATAGTCCTCCTCCGAGAGCCCGTATTCCTGGATCATGGTACCCATCGCGCAGTCCAGGATAATGATGCGCTGCTTTAACAGGGCCCGAAACTCTGCTACCCGGGCCTCCCTCTCCTCGTTGATCGTGCGGTTGAGAACCATAACCTCTTCCTGTTTAAACGATAGGTTCTATAACGTCCCCGGCAAGGTGCGGCATCGAGGCCGGGGGCATCAGGTAAGCGCCACCTACCAACGGCTTCGCCTCGACCAGCAGGCTCTGGGCCACCTCGACACCGTACTTCGGGGCGTCGTCCTTGTCGAGTTCGGCGAGCCTCTTCCGGATGCGTTTCGGTATGTCGATGCCGGGCACCTCGTGGTGGAGGAACTCCGCCTGGCGGCCGCTCCTGAGGGGCATGAGCCCCAGGAGGAGCTTGACGTCCATGCCCCCTATCTTCTCCAAAGCTCTCTCTAGAGCCTCGATCTCGAAGACCGGCTGTGTCCAGTACGCGTGTGCCCCGGCCTCGACCTTCTTCCTCAGCTTCTCGACCTCGGCGTCCAGATCCTCGGCGGTCGGGTTGAAGGCCGCCCCGATGAGGAAGCCGGGAGGTTCGCCGATGGTGTTCCCCGCCAGGTCCTCGCCGTGGTTAAACCTGTTCAAGATGTGGACCAGCCCCACAGCACCCGTATCAAAGACGCTCATGGCCTCGGGGAAGTCTCCGATCTGGGGCGGGTCGCCCGTGATCGCGAGCATGTTCTTTACCCCCAGCGCCGATGCCCCCAAAAGCTCCGACTGCAACCCGATGATGTTCCTGTCGCGGCACGAGAGGTGGGCGACGACCTCGATCCCGGCCTCTTCCTGCACGATCTTGGCCACCGCCACCGGGGGCATCCGCAAGCGCGCCCGGGCCCCGTCTGAGATGTCTATGGCGTGGACCCCGCGCTCCTTGAGGTCCTTCGCGGCTTCCACCACCCCGGAGATGTCGTGGCCTCGCGGCAGGTCTACCTCGACCGTTATGGCGAAGCCCTCCCGGATCTTCTTCGCGAACTCTGTCTGGGGCTCTACCGCCGCTTTCTCGGCCCGCTCTACGAGCGCTTGGGAAGCCTGCGGGGCCCTGCTGCTCTCAGGCTTGAAGTCCCGCAGTGCCTCGGCCAGAGCTTTGACGTGGGCGGGGGTGGTGCCGCAACAGCCGCCGATGAGTCGGGCGCCCGCGCGCGCAAGCTCGACCCCGTACTTGGCGAAGTGCTCGGTATCCTGGTTGTAGCGAATGGCGCCGTGGATGAACTGGGGCAGACCGGGGTTGGGGTAGGCGGCGACGCCCCCGACTTCGGCGACCATCTGCTCGACTATCTCGAGCATCCGCTGGGGGCCGACGGTGCAGTTCGTGCCGACGAGGATCGGACCCGAATCCTCCGAGCTCCAGGAGGAGATCTCACGTGCCACCCGTGCCGGTAGCCCCATGGCGAGCGCCTCCCCGTCCTCGACGAAGGTCTTGTACGCGATAACGGGCGCCCCTAGAGAAGCCACCGCCTCGTATGCAAGCTTCAGCTCCGCCAGGTCCGTAAAGGTCTCTAGAAGGAGCGCGTCGGCCCCGCCCTCTAGCAACGCCTCGGCCTGCTCCGCGAAGATGTCCTTTGCCTCTTCGGGGAGGACGGAGCCTACGGGCGCCAGGGGGCGACCTAGAGGACCGATGGAGCCCAGGACGAAGGCGTACTCGTCTCGGGGGAGGGTGTCGGCGGCCTCGCGTGCCAGTCGAGCTCCTCCGGCATTGATCTCGCGCACCTGCTCCTCCAGGTTGCCGGCGGCTAGCTTGAGGCGGTTGGCCGTGAAGGTGTTGGTCTCTATGACCCCAGCCCCGGCGCGCAGGTACTCTTCGTGGAGGGACCGGACGAGCTGCGGGTGGGTGAGGTTAGCCTTGTTGTAAGGCTGCGCAACCCCGCGGTCGGCCAGGAGCGTGCCAACGGCACCATCCCCGACGAGCAGGCGCCCGTCGAGTTTCTCCCTGATATCCGGCGATCTCTCCCTGGTACCTAACAAACAGAACCCCTCTCGTTGGGTTTTTGCCCTGCCCGGGACAGGGGAGAGAGGTGCGAGCAAAATGCCTCTGCGTCTCATCTCTCGGAGTCCCCTCCGCGGGAGTTGGCACCTGCCACGTCCCTCCGGGCGTACCTTCGGTCCATCGGTTGCCGCGGCTTCTAAGGGCCCGTCCCTCCACCGCTCTGGATGAGCGCCGCCCGGGACTTGCCCGAGACGACCGGACAATTATACAACAACGTTAAGAAGATATTGCGGTACCGTCGGCGGCGTGGGTAACACCGGCCCGGAGGCGCGCCGAGAGCTCTCCGGGGTTGTATAGGGCGCATGCCGCCGCGACCCCGAGCTTGCGGGGTAGAGAGGTCTGGGCCCTCTGTGAAAAGACGTCGTAGCCCTGCGCCTCGATACGTCCTAGTATCGCCTCGTAGAGGCGCCGCGCCACGATGACCGGGTATCGCCGGCCGCGAGGTATGTAGCGCATCCCCTCGTCGGCCACCCGGTAGAGCACCCTGGCCCGCGAGACCTCAAACCGCATCAGCGCCACGAAACGTTCGTCCACCACGCCTCGCCCGAGCTCTTCCTCCGCGTAACCAAAGCGGTTCAGGTCCTCCAGCGGCAGATAGATTCGACCCCGCGCCCAATCCTCCTTTACGTCCCGCAGGAAGTTCGTCAGTTGCATCGCCGTCCCAAGCGCCTCGGCGTGGGGGGTCGCCCTCTCGTCGGTCACCCCGATCGCGCGACACATCATCAGCCCTACGATTGCGGCGCTACCGTAGGTGTACTCCTCAAGGTCCCGGTAGGCCGGGTAGCGGAAGACGCGGGTGTCCATCTTCATGCTACTCATAAATGCCTCTATCAGACCCGGCTCGATACCGCGCAGAAGCACCGTGTTTGCGAACGCCCGCAAGACCGGGTTTTCAACCGCCTCCCCGGACACCGCCCCAAGGGTCTCCTCCTCGAAAGCCTCGAGGCTCGCGAGCTGCTCTTCGAGACCTGTGGCCCCAGGGTTGTCCACGATCTCGTCCGCGTAGCGCATAAAAGCGTACAAAGAGTGAACGTGTGGCTGGACCTCCTTCGGGAAGAGGCTGGTCGAGAAGTAGTAGGTCCTGCTGTGTGCCTTCTCCACCTGCCGGCACAGCTTGTAGCACCCGGCGAGGTCCAGACCTTCGCCGCCCAGCGGTCTCTTCCTTGCCGGATCCAGGCGCACTACGAGACCCCGGCGGCCCGTGGGGAGGAGGCAGCGGCGAAGGAGGAGGTGCTCCCGAGGTCTCGTCCGATGCGCTCCGCCGCTAGCTTCGCCCCGATGGTGACGAGCGGCACACCCGTCCCGGGGCGGGTGCTCGCGCCAACAAAGTACACGTTCGGGAGTGTTTTTGAGGCCAGAGGTGGTCGGAAGTAGCCTACCTGGAAGATACCGTGTCCGATCCCGAAAGCCGCCCCTTCTTCGAGGTTGTAATCGAGGAGCCAGTCCAGAGGAGTTTTGACCTTCTCGTAGACGACGTGCTGGCGGATGTTCGGTATGTTGGCCTTTCTCTCCAACAGTTCGTAGACACGCTCCTTGAACGCTGGACCTTCGCGTTCCCAGTTCACGTTATCGCTCAGGTGCGGCGTCGGGACGAGGACGTAGAGGGCCTCCATGCCAGGAGGTGCTGCGCTCTCGTCCGTACGCGAGGATACGTTGGTGTAGAAAGACGGGTCGTCGGGGAGGCGGCGCTCGTCGAAGATTTGTTCGAAATTCTCCCTGTACCGCTCCGAGAGGTAGACGTTGTGGTGCACCATATGGTCGAGCCTCCGATCCAGGCCCAGGTAGAGCATGTACGAGGAGGCTGTGTACAGCAGCCTCTCCCGCTTGCGGAGCTGGAACCTGAAGTCTCCGCGCCCGGCGCGGGTGGGCAAGAGCTTACGGTATACATACGGCAGGTCCGCGTTCGCGAGCACGGCGTCGGCCCTTATCTCTTCACCACCAACCCGCACGCCACGCGCCAGATCCTTCACCGCCACTATCTCCTCAACGGGGCTGTCGAGGTTTATCTTCACCCCGAGGTCGCGGGCGAGCCTGACGAGTGCTTCGACGAGTTCGTACATGCCGCCGCGGGGGTAATGGAGACCGTCCTCGGCAAGTTCGGTGTAGGGCAGGAGGGCGTAGACCGCCGGGGCCTTAAAGGGGGAGAGACCGAGGTACATCGTCTGGAACGAAAACGTCTGCCGGAGTTTCTCCGTTCTGAAGTATCTGGAGACGGAGCGGTAGTAGTTGCTTATGGCTCTCGTCTTCAGCAGAAGGTGGAGATTGCGCGGGCCGAAGAAGTCTGTCGCCCTCTCGAAGTCGCGCTCGACGAACTCTTTGCGCCCGAGGCGGTACTTGAGGCAGGCGTCCTCCAGGAAGCGGTAGAAGCGGGGGGTGACGCCGGGCTCTACCCGTTCTAGCTCGGGGATTAGTTCCGGTAGGGAGGAAGAGATTTTTATCGAGTCCCCGTCCCCGAAGCGGACCCGGTAGTTCGGGTCGAGCTTCACCAGCTCGATCTCTTCGTCCAGGTCTCTCCCCGCGGCGGCGAAGAGGTCACGGTACACGTCGCTCATGAGGAGGAGGGTCGGCCCCGTGTCGAAGGTAAAGCCGCCCTCGCGCAACCGGCCCACGCGGCCCCCGGGCCGGTCGTTCTTCTCAAAGACCTCGACGTCGAAGCCCATGAGCCTGAGCCGGATCGCCGCCGCGAGCCCGCCCATACCGGCCCCCACAATAGCCACCCGCTTCGCCGCCAAAAAGTCCGCCTCTCCTGTACCCGTCGCGTCCGTCCGAGTATATTCACGAGCTACGCGAGAGATGCTAACAAGAAGCGCCAAGGCGTTGGGTAAAGGGGCTCACACGAAGGTGACAGAAGCCACGATAAAAGCAGCTACGCTGACGAAGAGGGGGGCGGCGCGGGTGCGGGCGGGACACCCTTGGGTCTACCGCTCCGACGTGGCGGAGGCTGTGGGAGATGCGGGCGATGTTGTGCGGATCGTAGACCGAAACGGGCGCTTCCTGGGCCGCGCCTTCTACAACCCCAAAAGCCAGATAACGCTCCGCGTCGCTACTCGCGAAGACGAAGAGATAGACGAAGCCTGGCTTCGGAACCGTTTCGAAACGGCCCGGGTCTACCGCGACTCCCTAACGATAGACGCCAGCGCCTACCGCCTCCTCCACGCCGAGGCCGATGGTATCCCCGGTCTGGTGGTGGACCGTTACGGGGACTACCTCGTGTTACAGGTCGGCTCGTTGGCGCTCGAGCGCCGCCTCGCTCCTA
>JALZFP010000117.1 GCA_030861485.1 Actinomycetota bacterium
GCCGCCGCGCGGCTGTGGGTTATGAGCGCCGAGGAGCACACCCTCTACGACTCCGTCTACAACACCGCCCCCGACGCCGAAAAGGTCATGCGTCGCTTCCTAGCCGACCTCTCCTCTAGCTCCCACTCCTGCCTCTTCGTCGCGGAGTCGGGCGGGGAAGTTGTAGGCTTCCTCTCCGGCGAGTTGCGTGAGGGCTCCCCAGCCTTCAACCCTAAGACCTGGGCCGCCGTCGAGGACGTCTACGTCACCCCGGATCACCGGAGCTCGGGTATAGGCCATGCCCTCTTTGAGGCGTGTCAGGAGTGGGCCAGAGATAAAGGCGCCAACGGTATCTCTTTGCAGGTCGCCGCCGACAACACCAGGGCCCGCAAATTCTACGAAGAGCTCAGCTTCCGAGAGGTCTCCGTGTACCAAGTAAAGGAGTTCTAGGGGCGCCGGGACCTTTTAGGCCGAGGTCTCGGTCGCGTTCGAGCTGACCGGGGGGTCCGGGATGCCGCGGAGTACGGCGACTTCCCGCTAGTGCTCTCTGGTGAGAGCAACACCACGCCGGATACGATCTCCGCGCTCGGCTCGGAGGAGATGGGGGTCGTTTGGTTGGTTCGACGCCCACCAGAGTTCAACACACCGGAGACGACCACCAGCGGTTTCCGCGAGGGAGAGTACTTGC
The DNA here is from genome assembly GCA_030861485.1 of Actinomycetota bacterium. Classification (GTDB taxonomy): domain Bacteria; phylum Actinomycetota; class Rubrobacteria; order Rubrobacterales; family Rubrobacteraceae; genus Rubrobacter_F. The sequence goes on from JALZFP010000117.1 coordinate 668, forward strand.
CACCGCCGTCGGATACTGCTGGCGGGCGACGGCGCAGACCGTATCCGGCTTCCGCCCTGTGCCCGAAGAGAACGTTCTGCTCATCGGAATACAGGACACCTACGAGACGCAGCGGAGAGGGCTGCAAAGCTCGGGGGCGCCGGTCGCGGGTGCGAGCCTTACAAGGTCGAAGGGAATATGCGGAGCTCTGGAACCCACCCTAGGCAGGCTCGGCGCGTTCGCAGGGTCTACGTGCACCTAGACTCGGGCGTGCTGAATCCTGAACGAGTTGCCCCAGTCAACGAGTTCGCCCCTACCGGCGGCCTGGAAGTGCAGTAGGTGGAAGAGGCCTCGGGATGCTCCACAAGCGCCTAGCCCTCGCCGCCGCCAGGATCACCTCCTATGACCGGCCTATGCCCATTACAAGGCGTAGCAACGCGAGAGCACCTGTATCCCCTCCTCCGGCTTGTAGCCCAAAGACATATAGAACGCCACCGCTTCGTCGGTTTGAACTTCGACATAGGAGACGCCGCGCTCCTTGCACCGCTCCCCTACCGCCCCGAGTAGTGCCCTTCCGACGCCCCGGCGCCTCGCGTCCGGCTTCACGTACAGGTCCTCGATGCTGGCGAAAGTAGCACCCAGCGAGATGCTCGGCCGGTAGGCGAGAACGATAACCCCGACAGGCCCTCCGTCTGCCCAAGCCGCGAGCAATTCGAGGTTCCCCCTCTCGACGGCTCGGGCGAGTTGTCCGGCAAACGGGGGAGGTATGGGCTCGCCGTACCTTAAAGACTCTTCGAGGAGGGAGAGGGGTTCGGATAACTCGTCAGGGGCGCTAAGACGCACCTCGACTCGTAGTTTCGGCGTCAACGTCAGAGAGGGTGGACGGCGAGCCCTGCCAGGGCCTCGACGGCGGCGTCTACCTCCTCATCGCCGACATCGTGGTGGGTGACGCACCGGATGGTACTCGCGGTGTGTGGTGTGGCAAGCACGCCTTCTTCGGCTAGTTCCGCGAGGAACTTCTCCGGGTTCCCCACCTCAACGAGCACGATGTTGGTCTCGGGCATCTCGACCGCGTAACCGGCTTTGGCCAAGCCCTCAGCGAGCTTTCGCGCCCTTTCGTGGTCCTCGACAAGCCTCTCTACGTGGTGCTCGAAGGCGTAGAGGGAGGCGGCGGCTATCACCCCCGCCTGGCGCATCCCGCCACCGAACGCTTTGCGGGCGCGCCTCGCCTCCCGGATAGTCTCCTCGTCGCCGGCGAGCAAGGACCCCACGGGCGCGCCAAGGCCCTTGGAGGAGCAAACGGAGACGGTGTCGACATTCTCGCACCATTCGCGGGCCGGAATGCCGGTCGCGACCTCGGCGTTGAAGAGCCGCGCCCCGTCAAGATGCACCTTGAGGCCTAAGCTCCGCGCTTCATTGACAACCGCGGCGAACTCCTCGAAGGGGAAGATCCTGCCCCCCGCAAGGTTGTGGGTGTTCTCCAGGCAAAGGAGCTTCGGGCGGGGAAAGTGAACGTTCTCGGGGCGAATGGCGGCCCTTAAAGTCTCGGTGCTTACAACGCCGCCCTCCCCGGAGATGGGCCTGACCTGTACGCCGGAGAGCAGGGCCGGAGCACCGGCCTCGTAGTTGAAGAGGTGGGCGCCCTCGTGCAGGATCACCTCGTCGCCGCGTCTGGTAGCGACGTACACCCCCACCTGGTTGGTCATCGTCCCCGAGGGACAGTAAAGGGCCGCCTCCTTGCCCAGGCGCGCGGCGACGCACTCCTCCAACCGATTTACCGTCGGGTCCTCCCCAAATACATCGTCCCCCAAGAGAGCATCGACCATGGCCCGGCGCATCCCCTCCGTCGGCCGGGTTACGGTGTCGCTGCGAAGATCTACCAAACTCTCCTCTTCATTCACCGGTCTTCTCCTCTCTCAACGCTTCGAGTACGCGCGCTGTCGTGCTGAAATGCACCTTCGCCACCTCCTCTAGCCCCTCCAACCCGCGCTTCTCTGCTACCCGCCGGGCGGCCCCGAGCACATGCGTCGCCCCCCGTGGTAGCTCGAACCCTATATCCTCTGAAAGGGCGTCCATCTCCTCCAAATACCGGGCTCGCGCCAGAACTGAAGCCGCCGCAACCGCTACGTCGTCCTCCGCCCCCGGCCGCACCACGAGCCGTACCCCCGGCGGCAGCCACGGCTCCACACACGAGCGAGCGGCCTTCCCGAACTCGTCAACGACAAAGAGCTTTACCGCCTCGGACCCAAGCTCCTCGAATATCTGTACGTTAACCTGAGCTAGTAGCTTGCTGACGTTGTCATCGGCGGCGTGCCTGCGAACCTCGTATTGTTTAGGAGGTAGAACCACGACGCGCGTGTTCTCCGGGCCCACCGATTCCAGAACGCGACGCGCAACATTCACGGCCCCCAGTACGCTCAACGTTTTAGAGTCTCTTGCCCCGATATCGTGCAGTTTCCGAGCAGTTTCCACCCCCAGAACCCGCACCCCCGCTACCACCAATGGCCCGAAATAGTCGCCCTTGCCAGCCTCATCTGTTCCTACCCGCGGCGTACCATTCGGCTCAGGTGCTGCAACACCTGTATTAACGTTAGTTCGAACGTTAGGCTGGGTGAGCCGCCAGTTTTCGATTGCGTCCCGCAAAGATGAAGCTTTACCTCCGGTCGAGATTTTCCCGGAAGTGTAGACGTTGAGTATGGCGCTCTCCGCTCCACGGGTTACACGGTACTGGACGCCATGGTCTATGTGCCGGAGGAAGGAGATCTTCGCCCCGGACTCCTCCAGGAGGCTTCGGAGGCCGCCGGGAACCCAGTCCGCCGGCGCGGGGTTCACCGGACCTCGAAGCCGGAGAGACCTTCGGGCTGTTCGTTCTCCACAGAGACGTCCTCGACGCCGGCGCTCGACGGGCCACTACGACACCAATCAACCATCTGGCGCACCGCGTCGGGCTCACCCTCGAATACTGCCTCGACCCGGCCGTCCTGGAGGTTCTGGACCCAGCCGTTCAGACCCAGTTGTTCAGCCTGGCTCTGCGTGGCGCCACGAAAGTTGACGCCCTGCACCTCGCCCGAAACGAAAACGTGCGCCCGTTCCTCGTTAGCCATCTCCATCCCCTTTCTTCTAGCTCTCCTCTGTGGCTCGTGGTAAGTTTACCGGCGTTCGTTCCGTATGCTAGGCTAGCGGATCATGAGGCCGGAGGAGCAGGTTTTGGTGGGCACCCGGGTCACCCGAAAGGGAACCCTTCTTACCCTGGTGATCCCGACGCGCAACGAAGCGGGGAACGTTCCCCGCCTCGTACGAGAGCTCGGTGAAGCCCTGAGAGGGGTAGATTACCGGGTAGTCTTTGTGGACGACTCCACCGACGAGACGCCGGCGGTGATCCGCACCCTAAGCGAGGAGGACGGCCGGATTTCCCTAATCCATCGCGCCAGCGCCGAGCAGGACGGCGGTCTCTCCACGGCTGTGGCGGCTGGCATGGACGCGGTCGCAAACGAGAGCGAGTACACCTGCGTTATGGACGCTGATCTCCAGCATCCCCCCGAAAAGGTGCGCGAGTTGCTAGAGAAGGCCCGCTCTACGGGGGCTGACGCGGTAGTGGCGAGCCGCTACGTCCGGGGCGGTAGTTACGCTGGCCTTCCGGGGCCCGTGCGCAAGGCGATCTCCATCGGCAGCAAGTACCTAGCCCGAATTGTCTTCAAAGAGGCGCGCAAGACCAGCGATCCGATGACGGGCTTCTTTTTGGTGAGGAACGAGGCCATCTCTGGCATACAGTTTCGGCCAATGGGGTTCAAGATACTGCTCGAAATCCTGGTCTGTGTCCCGGAATTGAAGGTAGCCGAGGTGCCGCTGAACTTTCGGGCGCGCAACGCCGGGGTCTCCAAGGCAAGCCTGCGACAGGGCCTGGAGTACCTGGCACACATAATCAGCCTGTTCTGGTACGTCCCCTCGGCGGGGCGCTTCTGGAAGTTTGCCCTTGTGGGAGCCTCAGGCGTGCTGGTCAACCTGCTCACCCTGATAACCCTCGTCGAGTACTT
>JALZFP010000122.1 GCA_030861485.1 Actinomycetota bacterium
AGAGTTCGAGGCCGCAGCTCACGAGGCCGATCAGGGGTGCCCCGTCTCCAACGCCTTGAGGAACAATATCGAGATCCGCCTAAACACAAGCTTGGGATAAAAAAGGCCTCACTTAGAGGTCCACAAACTCCAAAGGCCCCGCGGTGGATCGTCCTCACGAGGGCCCTCTCGTTTTCTTTAGCTTCTCCGGCTAAAATGCCGCCTCGGCTACCTCCCGCGGGGCCGGTAAAGAGGATGTTGGGCATGAAGGCTCTTGGGACGGCCGGCACGAAAGGATGATGGTCAAGGTAGGAGCGTTTGCCGGTATGGCGGGTCCCATCCTCTTCGGGACCATCCTCGTGGTGCTGACGGTGGCCCAGTACGATTTCATGGTCGAAATTGGGTGGCAGCCCCTGGGAGACCCCGCAGGCGCCTGGCCGAGCGGGTTAGCCCTGGGCCCCTACGGCTGGATCCAGGTACTGAACTTCGTCGTCTCGGGTCTCCTGCTGATGCTCCTCGCCGTAGGCCTCCACATCGGGGTGGATGGGCGTGGCTCGCGGGTCGGTCCCGGCCTCCTCCTCACGGCCGGGGCGGCGATGGCGCTCATGGGCTTTGAGACCGATCCTATCTTTCGCGAGGGGCCCAGGACGCTACACGGGTGGATACACGACTTGGCCTTCGCGCTCTTTGTCCTGGCCCTGCTGCCTTCCTTTTTCTTCCTGTGGCGGAAATTCAGGAAAGATGCCCCCTCTGCCCCCTGGCGGAACCACGCCCGTTACACGCTCGCGACCGGAGTGATCGCTGCGCTTCTGATCTCCCTTCCTAGCATAGCGTACTACCTCTTTGTCGTCGTGGTGCTCGCCTGGATGGAAGTCACCGCTATACGGCTCTGGCGGGTCTCGAGAGGCTAGCTCACCTCGCACATAAAGAGCGGCGGTATGTGCATGTAGGTGCTGCTCGGGCTCGGCCCGACGATGTCCTGCGCCATCTGCAGGGCCTCGGCTACCGAGTCGGCGCGCTTGAGGCCCATGCGTTTGGTGGTCATAACATCTCCCCCGACAAGGATCACGTCCCCCAGGTGATCCAGGGCATGGGCCGCCCAGTACAGGACTGTGAACGGATGAACGCCGTGGTAGGCGTGTGAGTTGCGGTAGAGCGTCTTGTACCAGGGATCGAGGGCGTAACGCTCCTCATAGCGGCTGTGGATCTCGCGTATGTCGTTCGTCTCCGGGAAGGCCTCGTTCCACAGATCTATGTATGAAGGATGGTGTACCCCGTGGAACTCGTCTGGCATCGGATGGGTCCCGATGAGCACTCCGCCCTCGCGCACCAGCGGCTTGCCCCTGTAGAGGTTGAAGAGGTAGCCCAGCAGCATGTTGTAGACAAGCATGGGGTTCATAATCGAGTTCACGTTGTACGGCCCCAGGTACGGCACCCCGAGCAGGAGCACGTCGGATTGGCCCTCGACAGGGACGACCATCTGCTCGTAGCTGTTCTTTAAGGTCTGGGCGTGTACGGGGTTGGTGGCTCCGGCCTGTACGCTCGTCATCCTGTGTGGGGCGTTGATGCTCTGGAAGATGCGCCTGGAGAGGCGGCGCGGCGCAGCGCTCGTCGCCCGATGGTTGGCGAGGAAGTTAGCCTTCGTTACCAGGCTCCACTCGTGCTCCGGCTTTGCCATGAAGTCAAAGACCGACGGGAAGGCGGCGTTGTTGAGGGTGCTCTCTATGTGAAAGACCTTCACGTGCTCGTCGAAGATTTCGCCCATCCGGTTTATGGAGCCATGCATGGCGGAGTTCGGCGGATCCATCAACGAACGGGTGTGCGAGAGGATGTCCGGGTTGTGGTGGTAGCGGATGGAGGAGTAGGGTGCCAGGCCGGTGTGCACCGACTTGTGACCGCCGTCCATCGGGATGTAGTTGATGTTGACGTAGACGAGCAGGTCGCTCTCGGCGACGCGACGACCGACGCTGACCTCCTCGCCCCTCTCCGTCTCCCCGATGATGACGTTCCCGTCCGGGTCCTCGGCATCGTAGTTGTAGAGCCTCTCCGGGTAGAAGCTAGACATGATCCTGTTTCCCAGGCAGTGCCGGAGCTCCGCCTCCGTCATGCGGCGGTGGAGGCCCAGAGCCGCGATGAGGTGGATATCCTCGACGCCCCTCGCGTACGCCTTCTCCAGGACCTTCTCTATGACGAGCTGCCGGACGTCCGGCTTCTGCATAGGGGGCAACGGTAACGACAGATCGTCGAAAGCGATGGTAAGCCTCATGCCGGGGAAGAGCAGCTCGTGCAGCGGCTCCATTGCAAGAGGTTCGAGCAGCGCCCGCTCGATGGCGACGTTCGGGTTGGCCAGAGAGTCTACGGGCCCGGGAGGGTAGATCACACGCGTCCCCTCGGGGAGCTTCTCGTAGTGAAAACCATCCCCCGCGTTGAACATCATCGGAGGGCTGCTCTTTTCGAGGGTTATCGTAAAACCGGGTCGGCTCAATGCAACTCCTAGGTATTAGTCTCGATGATCGAAGACGATCTTCACGTGCCCTTTGCGGCCGGACGAACGTGCCGCCGCAACCGCCTCACGGTACTCTCGCAGCCGGAAGCGCGGGCCCACGAGCGACGCGAGCTTTATCTCCGGCGCGATACGAAGCGCGAGCTCGAAGCTCTTTATGCGCTCACCTTCGTACTCCTCTTCGCCATAGGCGTATGCGCCAGCGAGCTTTACCTCCTTGTGCCAAAGAGCGGTGAGGTCCAGGCAACTGCGCGCTCCGGGCATCCCCACGAGCGTTACCTCCCCGCCGGGACGGGCTAGACGCACCGCGTCTTCAATGGTCCCCGGAGCCCCCACGCACTCAAACACCTTGTCCACTCCATCCATGACCACCGGCTTGCCAAGCTCGGGACT
>JALZFP010000286.1 GCA_030861485.1 Actinomycetota bacterium
TACGGGAGCTCCGAGACGCCGAAGAGGAGGACCTGAACCGGCTCGAGGGCGACGAGCTCAGGCGCGCTCGCCACATCGTTCGCGAGAACACCCGGGTCCTCGAAGCGGTCCGGGCGCTACGAGAAAGTGACTTCTCTGCCTTCGGCCGCCTTATGTACGACTCGCACCTCTCCATGCGCGACGACTTCGAGATCTCCACCCCCGAGCTCGACGCCTTTGTCGAGAGCGCGCGTGAGGACGGAGCCTTGGGCGCGAGGCTGACCGGCGCGGGCTTTGGTGGCTGCGCCATCGCCCTCGTCGCTGAGGCAGAGGCCGACACCCTCGTAAGAGACACCCGACGCAGGTTCGAAGAGGAGGACTTCAAAGAACCAACATTTTACAGGTTTCAGCCCGCAGCGGGCGCTGAGGTAGTGAGCTAACCTCCGGCCTTCCAAGTAGCGCCTTTTTGCTGGAAGATGGCGCCTCGAAAGCGCGTGAAAGTTGTTTGGGACCGCCGTCTACCGGGTATCAAACGACCGTAGCAAGCAACCGTTTGTAACGGAGGTTCAGATGGCGAACGAGCTACAAGGACGCAGGGTGGCTATCCTCCTAGCCCCGGTGGGTAGTGAGCAGGCCGAGTTTACCGAGCCCAAGAAGGCCGTCGAGGACGCCGGCGCCCAAGTCGACGTCGTGGGCCTTCAGACCGGGGAGGCTCAGACCATGAACAGCGACGTGAACCCGGGCGAAACTTTTGTGGTGGAGAAAACCTTTTCCGAGGTCTCCCCTGGAGACTATGATGCCTTGATCGTGCCGGGTGGCACCGTAGGGGCGGACACGTTGCGCGGTGATGAGGAGGCGGTTGCCTTTGTGCGCGGGTTCTTCGAGCAAGAGAAGCCGGTCGGAGTGATCTGTCACGGCCCGTGGACGCTGGTGGAGGCGGATGTGGTAAGGGGCAGGACGTTAACCTCTTATCCGAGCCTGCAGACGGACATCAGCAATGCGGGCGGCGAGTGGGTAGATGAGGAGGTCGTCACCGATCAGGGGTTGGTCACGAGCCGCAACCCCGACGACCTGCCAGCGTTCTGCTCCAAGCTCGTCGAAGAGATCGCCGAGGGCAAGCACGCCGAGCAGGCGAGGAGCGCCTAGAGCGCGATAGCGAAACTGTGGGCTAGAGTTGCGGGGCCTCGCTTTTGGCGGGGCCTCTTCGCATCAGGGGTGGTGCTCGGAAAGGAGTGTATTTAGTGAAGGCGGTCGTTTTTCACGGGGTAGGAGACATAAGGCTCGACGACGTAGAGGAGCCAAAGATACAGGAGCCGACCGATGCAATTATCCGGCTTACCTCTAGTGCTATCTGCGGCACTGACCTGCACATGGTCCGGGGCACAATGGCCGGGATGCAGCCGGGCACCATCCTCGGCCACGAAGGTGTCGGCGTGGTCGAGGAGGTCGGCCGAAACGCCAGGGGCCTCAACATCGGCGAGCGGGTCGTCGTTGGCTCGACCATCGGTTGCGGCTACTGCATGTACTGCCGGGAGGGCTTCTACGCCCAGTGCGACAACGCCAACCCCAATGGTCCGCAGGCCGGCACCGCCTTCTTTGGTGGGCCACAGCCCACGGGGCCGTTTCATGGGATGCAGGCCGAGTACGCGAGGGTACCTTTCGCCAGCGTAAACTGCGTGAAGCTGGGTGAGCAGGTTACGGATGAGCAGGCGATCATGATCTCCGACATCTTCCCGACCGGCTGGTTTGGGGCCGACCTCGCCGAAGTTAGCGACGGGGACACGGTCGCGGTCTTTGGCTGCGGTCCCGTGGGCCAGTTCGCCATTACGAGCGCCTTTATTATGGGAGCCGGGCAGGTCTTCGCGGTGGACAAGGACGAGTCACGCCTGCAGATGGCCCGGGCGCAGGGAGCCCAGGTTATAAATTACGATGAGGAGGATCCGGTAGGGACTATCTTCGAGCTGACCGGCGGCATCGGGGTAGACCGTGTCATAGAGGCCGTCGGCGTCGACGCCCAGAGCCCGCAATCCGGGCCCGTGGGAGAGGTCGCCGGTGGGGAGTACGCGGAGGAACTGGACCGGGTCGCCCCCGAGACGAACCCGCAGGGGGAGAGCTGGGTTCCTGGCGACGCGCCCCCCCAGTCCCTCGTCTGGTCGGCGCAGTGCGTCAAAAAGGCCGGGGTGATCGGGGTCATCGGGGTCTTCCCGCCACAGGCCATGACCGCCCCCATAGGCGTGATCCAGCAGCGCAACCTGACCGTCAGGGGCGGTAACTGCAACCACCGCAAGTACATCCCCAAGCTCGTCGGTCTCGTTGCCACCGGGGCGCTCGACCCGACTGCGATCCTCACGAACACCGAGCCCGTCACGGGTGCCCTCGAGGCCTACGAGGCCTTCGACCAGCGGCGGCCCGGCTGGATAAAGGTCGAGCTCGACCCGGCCGCGTAGCACGCCCTATCGCGTAGAAAGGCCCTAGCGGGCGCATGTGCATAACCGCGTACAC
>JALZFP010000148.1 GCA_030861485.1 Actinomycetota bacterium
CACTAGTGCCGAACCGGTGACGAAGGCCAACAGGCCCGCCAGCACGAGGACGGACTCCAGATCTCCGGCGCTCCCGCGCAGCAAGACCAGCGCCACGATCGGTGCTAGCAGCGACGTCTTGCCGAGCCCGTAGTTGAGCGGGTGCGTGCGCGCCACCCCGAGGAAGCGCCGCATCACCAGCGCGGACTCGGGCATGGTCAGGTGGTCCTTGCGCGTCCTTTGGAAGAGGGCCAGTATGGTCACAGGAGCCCCGTATCGGGTCCTGTCCGGATGGCCGCGACGACGAGGATGGCGTGTGTCGTAGTCATGGCCTCACCTGTACTATTCCTTCACACGCACCGGCCAGAAGCCAAAGGCGACGATTCGGGAGGGGATGTTGCGCACTACGGGAACGCGGAGCAGCAGGCGCAAAGGGAGGGGTGGGGCGAAGGGCTCGTTCGAACGGAGGGCGCGGGCGAGGACCTGCTGCTGGATCAGAGCCTGAGCCCGTTGAATCAGGCGCGTTGGTAGCTCGCGCCGGCGCTGCACCGCCGCCAGGTGCCTCACGTCGAGGTCCACAAGCCGCGCCTGGCCCACTTCGAGCGGCTCGGCGAGCACGTTCGCCGCGACCACAGCGTCCTGCACGGCGTAGTTGATGCCGACGCCGCCCACCGGGCTCATGACGTGCGCGGCGTCCCCGATGAGCAAGAGCCCCGGTCTGTACCAGCGCGGGCAGCGGCTTGACTCGACCGAGAGTAGCGATGCCTGCTGCCAGTCCTTGAGGTGCCGGACCCGGTCGGCGAACTCTGGTATAAGCTCTGCGAAGCCCCGATGCAGCGCTTCGATCCCCTCGCGGCGCAGCTCGGGATACGTGCCCTTGGGGATGACATAGCCGGACTGCCAGTAGTCGTCGCGGTCTAGCATAACCGCGATGTGTCCCCGGCCGAAGCGCCCCACTATCCCCTCGGGGTCCTTCTTCTCCCGGGGTAGCTTGAACCAGAGTACGTCCATTGGCGGCGAGGTCTTGACGGGCTCGAAGCCGGCCAAGCGCCGCACCCGGCTCCCACGCCCATCCGCCCCGACCGTGAGGAGCGCACGGACCTCGTGCCGACCGTCCTCGGTCTCGTAGCGAACACCCCGGATCACGCCGTCCTCCTCGACCAGCTCCCGCACCCGCGCACCCATCACGAGCCGGAAGTTGGGAAAGTGCTTCGCCTCTTCGGTTATGAACTCGAGGAAGCTCGTCTGGGGCATCATCGTGATGTACGGGAACTTGGTCTTCAGGCGGCTGAGGTCTACGGGCGCAAAGGGTCCCGCGGCGGTCTGGAGGGTGAAGGTACGGAGCTCGGTGTGACGGAGCTCCAGTAGCCGGTCGGCGAGGCCGAGCTCGTCCATGATCTCCATAACCGAGGGGTGGAGGGTGTCCCCACGAAACTCGCGGTCGAAGTCTGGGTGCGCTTCCAGCAACGTAACCTGGATGCCCTTTCTCGCCAGCAAGAGCGCGAGAACCGCCCCTCCGGGACCGCCGCCCACGATGCAGCAGGTCGTCCGGTGAACGTCGCGGACCTCTTTGGACGCTGAGTCCTGCCGAGAAGCTGGAGTTGAACGAACAGCCACAGGAGGCTCCTTTCTTAGTTAGCTTCGCCGGGTCTCGAGGGGGGCAGGTGAGGTAAACGTTCTCTGGAGGTAGGCTCGAATCGTTTGGAGGCCCGTTCCCGGTGCGCGGAAGGCGACGTAACCATCTGGCCGGATCAGGTAGAGACCAGCCCCCTTCAGCCCGTACCGCTCGTAGACGAGCCCCGGCTGGTCTACGTACACCGGGGCTTCTTCCCCTATCCGAGCGGGCTCCCGGGCGAGGATCAGGTGCAGCTCGAGCAAACCCTCGTACTCCGCGAGCAGGTCGAGCAGCTCGGTGTCGGACACGTCCCACCCGTCCGTGGTCGAACTCCGATGACCGAAGAGCAGCAGGTGATGCGGGGTTCCCCGCAGACGGGAGAACAATGAGACTTGGCGGCCACCACCGGCTAGGAGTAGCGGGCCATCTGGGGCGCGATGGCCCGCCGCGGGCCCGCCACGGAACGCCCTGTCGGCCCCGTCTAACTCCTCATCCACGATCGGGCTGTCGGGGTACTTGATGCCGAGCTGGGAGACGAAGCGGAAGGCCCTTGCCCGGAGCGAACGCTTGCCCATCACCCGCGGGAGGACCCGTGGCATCAGAAAGTTCCGCAACTCGATGGCCAGGGGATTGTGTGTAGCGGCGACGTTGAACATCCGGTCGGTGGTGCGGAGCAGTCTCTGCCCGATGGGATGGCGCTCCTCGTGGTAGGAGTCGAGGATGGAAGCCGGAGCATGTCCCTCTATAACCAAGGTCAGCTTCCAGGCCAGGTTGTAGGAGTCCTGGATACCCGTGTTCATGCCCTGCCCGCCGGCGGGGGAGTGTATGTGCGCGGCGTCTCCTGCCACGAATGCCTGTCCGGCGCGATAGGAGTCTACCCCACGGTGGTGTAGCCGGAAGCGGGCCAACCAGCTCGGGTCGTAAAGCCTGACGGGTAAAGGGCACAACTCCGTCGCTAGTTGCTGGACCTCCTCGAGCGTCGGGTCGCCAGCGTCGAGCGGCGCGTCCTCGGCGCGGGTGGCGATAAGTCGGTACGTCGAGGGACCGGCCAGCGGGAACACGGTTATCAGGCCCTTGCGCGACAGGAAGAAGTACAGACGGTCGTCCTCTCCCGACCAGTCGATCTCTGTGTCGGCCAGCACGAAGTCCTGGGGGTAGGCGTCTCCCTTGAAGGAGAGGCCCAGGGTGTGACGCACTGTGCTGTGGGCTCCGTCGGCGCCCACGAGGTAGCGGACGCGCGCGGTCTCTTGGCGACCGTCTCCGTGGCGCAGCCGGGCGCTCACCCCCTCGGCGTCT
>JALZFP010000156.1 GCA_030861485.1 Actinomycetota bacterium
CCTGCACAACCTGTGAACACGCCCCCGGCTGACTTATCTCTCTAGGCCCGGCGACGGATGGTATTGGAAGAAGCCGCCGCCGGGTTTCTCTATTCTCTAAAGAAGCACAAGCGCAGCCTGCGAAGCGCAGCCTGCGAAGCAAGGCTGGTCAGTTGGTTACCCGCTTCTTAGGGGGCCTCAGAGGGGGCCTCTCTGGAGCCCGCAGCCGTGCCCATTGGAGGACATCTGTTGCCGGGCTGTGGCATCGTGCAGGCACACGGCCACGGCAATATTTCGTCGAACAGGCCCCTACCGACGGCTGCGCGAGGAGCTGGAGGGCCTCGAAGACGAGGACCGACGTGGCCCGTTCTGTTCATATACGCTCGGTAGGCTTCTCCAAACTGCTCTATCATTTGCTCTTCGCGTGGCTACACTCGCAACACGTACATGGGCACGAACAATACTATGCTAGCCCAACCGGCAATCCAATTCTGCAAGAGCAAGGTTTGAGCTATGCCCCAAAGCCATATTGAGGCGTACATCAGGTACCGGATGAATCGGTAGACGCCTTCGGTAACGATAGTGTGTCCTTCGCGCATTTAGAGCGAGGGCGATCAGTTGCGCCCCAGCTCGCGGTGTGAGCGCCAGAATACCCACGCTGCCACGGCCAAGTGCAGCAGCACCAACCCTACCAACTCGTCGCGTTTCTCCTAGTGAAGCCGATATCCGGGCCGAGCACCAGCTCGTCCTCTTCCGGTTCGTACTGGCTGGTGGTGATGCCGGAGGCGCGGATGACGCGCCGGAACCGGTTGCCGGGGTGGGCGTAGTGGTGGCCGCTACGTCCCGATGCAAGCGACGGGTATACCCACAGAAAACCAGCTTGAGTCCGGGCCGGAGGTCAGAGGCCATAAGGGCGGCCTACCGGCACACCTGCTCGGGCCCTATGCCTTCGAAGAGGAGCGAGGGTACCGTTCACCCTCCCACCGCCGTGTTCTCCAAAGGTTTACTCATCCTCCCCGCGGCGTCTTCCACGACGCTCGGTCTCCTCCTCTTCAAACTTGAGCTCCGCGGTCTCGTCTTCTCCTCTGTCCTCCGCGCGGATCGTCTCTTCGCTGAACCTGCCCCCGGATCGGGTCATCGCCTCCGAACGCGCCGCTCCCAGGTCGACGCGTTCGGTATCCTCGTCTCCGCGTTCCACATCGCCGGCCCCAATCTCCCTCGTTCCCAGCTGCCGCGTCCGGTCTTCGTGCAGCGGTCCTCTGCTCTGTTCGCGACGTCCTTCTCCACCCTCCTCTCCTTCGGGGAAGACGATGTCGCTCACGGTCACGTTCAACTCCGTGACCCTGAGCCCTGTAATGTTCTCAACCCGCTCGGAGATTATGTCCCGCACCTGCTCGACAAGTTCGAGAATGTTTCTACCGTACTCGACCCCCATCGTGAGGTCTATAGCGGTCTCGAACCTGCCGACCTCTGTGGAGATGCCGCGTGTCTGCCCCTGCGAGCCCGCTACGCTCTCCAGGATTCGCCCAGCGGTCCGGGAAACGCTGCCGCCCATGCGGATGCCCTCTACCTCCCCGGCCGCCACGCCCGCTATCCTGGAGACAACGCCGTCGTTGATAGTGGTCGTGCCACGCTCGCTGTGGAGCGGGCTGTCGATCCGCTGCCGGCCTTGCTCGGTCATCTTTCCCTTTCTCCTCTGTCAGTTGTTTCGCCTCTCCCCCGATGTTCCCCGGATGTCCCCGGTGAAACCCTCACCGCAAAGAGATCGCGGGTCGTTCTTGCTAAAGTTGGCAGTGCAGTGGCAAACCCAGCGCCAGAAATGCGGCTTTTGAAGAGGGTACTCTACACACCGGCAGCTATAGCAGTGGTAGCCACCCTGGCCCTGCTGTTGGGCTCGTGCTCCGGGGAGCAGACCGAAAGCCGGGGCGCCGAAGAAGGAGCGAGCGAGGTCGACTCCCAAGAAGCTGTGGGATCTTACGGTCTCCGGGCCTCTCTAGTCCCCATCGTCCACCTCACCTCGGCCCAGGAGGACGTGAGCGTGCAGGAGTTGTCACAGAATGGGGAGCTGGCGGTTCCCCAAGAGTCTCAAGAGCTTGTGGAAGAGTTGCTCGGCCGCTCGGACTTCGGGGGCTTCGGCTCTGGTGAGGAGGTCGTAGACTACGTGAGCCGAACCCCGGAGGCGGTCGGGCTCGTACCCTGGGACGAGATAGACCCCAGAGTAAAGGCCCTGGCGGTGGACGGAGACTTTCTTCTAGATCCGGGCAGGGAGGAACCGGAGAGCTATCCTCTAAGCTCGGAGGGCTCTGAGATCCCGGATCCCCAGGAGCTGCGGAGGGTCGTCGTGGGCGGGGACATAGTGCTGGACCGGGGGCAGCCCCTCGCGGTCTTTGAGGAGGACCGGGGGATAGACTTCCCGCTTAACGGCGGCTACGCGACCATCACCTCGCGCGCGCTCGTACCGAACCCTTACTCGGAGTCAAATCTAGTCTACCAGTTCACGGCCGAGCGCCAGGGGGAGGGCGGCGAGGTGAGAGAGTACCTCAGCAGCGCCGACCTCACGCTGGCAAACTTCGAGAACCCGGTCCTCGAGAACGCGCTCTACCATCCAGAAGATCCAACCTTCAACGGCGACCTCCGGCTGCTGCCTATGCTGAAAGCGGCTGGCATAGACGGTGTGACCCTGGCAAACAACCATGTCCTTGATGCGGGAGCGGAAGGGCTGGAGGAGACGCTGGGGCATCTGCAGGATGCCGGCATCTCGCACGCCGGGGCGGGGACGGACCTCGAGTCAAGCCGTGAGCCCATGGTCTTCGACCTCGGGGGCCTGACGGTCGGCGTCCTCTCCTACCAGGGCGTGCCCTCCTATGAGTGGGCGTGGGCCACGGAAGACCTCCCCGGCACTGCGCCCCTCTTGGAGGAGGTCATGAGGGAGGACGTGGAGCGGCTGCGATCCGAAGTCGACTTTGTCGTGGTTATGCCGCACTGGGGAGTCGAGTACGTAGCGGAGCCCGAACCGGAGCAGGTAGAGCTCGCGCACGCGCTCGTGGAAGCGGGGGCCGACCTCATCGTCGGGAACCACGCCCACTGGCCCAAGGGGATCGAGGTGTACGAGGGGAAGCCGCTATTCTACGGCACCGGCAACTTCCTCTTCGACCAGTCCTGGTCGGAAAACACCTCGACCGGTATCTTCGCCGACGTGATCCTGTACCAAGACCGCGCCGTGCAGGCCCAGCCGGTCCCCTTTATCATCCTAGACAGGAGCCAGCCGAACTTCCTCGTTAGGGACGCACTTGGCGAGCGGGCCTTCGAAATCATCTTCTCCGCCTCTCTGGGTCCCGAGTTTGAAGCATACAGAGCACCTGCACCCGACGGCTCCGGGTAAGAAGCCTCATCCCGACGACCTGCCTATCCTCAAAGAGACCCGTAGAGCAATTGCGCCGCCGGGTGGAACCGCCTAACCCTCCGGTCGTCTACCCTACCTCGGGCTCTTTTATCCAGAAAGCAGGATCACCGGTCGCCTGCGATAGCCAATCCTCTTCGCTTTCTGCGCCGGCCTTCCCGGCAATAGAGGGGCTCCCGTTCGACAGAGCTGCTGCTTGGCGCCCTTCGTGGTTTATGCCCGGCATGCTGGGCATATTGGGCGTGTGCTCCATAACGCTCCTTTCTTCGGACCGCTCCCCGCACCCGCCGGGGATTCGAACAGGTCCCGACGTGCAGAACCAGCAAGGCCCCCCAATTCTACCCGTTCTCTTGGCTCAAAGAGAGAGGGAGCCCCAAAAAGGGCTCCCTCTCTCTTTACAGTCGGGTGTC
>JALZFP010000288.1 GCA_030861485.1 Actinomycetota bacterium
GTTTTAAAGCGCAAAGGAGGCGCCATGGAAGTGACACAGAGGTTCGAGGGCCTCGAAGAGGAGATCCGGGAGGGCTTCGGAGAGGACATCGTCGCCCTCAGGCGCGATATACACAGGGAGCCCGAGCTTGGCTTCGACACGGAAAAGACCGCTAAGAAAGTGCTCGACGCCCTAGACGGCCTGCCGCTGGAGATACAGACCGGCGTTGCCGAGAACGGTGTTGTCGCCACCCTGAAGGGTGAGGGAGGTGGCGGCCCAACGATCGCCTTGAGGGCTGACATGGACGCCCTGCCGATCCACGAGGCGACAGATCTTCCTTTTGCCTCGGAGATAGACGGGAAGATGCACGCTTGCGGCCACGACGGGCATACAAGCATGCTCGTCGGCGCCGCCCGTGCTCTGTGCCGGGACCGCCTGCGCGAACGGCTGAGCGGCACCGTCAAGTTCGTCTTTCAGCCCGCCGAGGAGGGCTACGCCGGGGGTCGGGCGATGGTCGAGGAGGGTGTCGCCGACGATGTGCGCCAGATCTTCGCGCTGCACCTGTGGCCGGGGCTGGAGTTCGGCGCGGCGGCGACGAAGGCCGGCCCCATAATGGCCGCCTCCGATGCCTTTGAGATAGAGATCAAAGGCTCGGGCGGTCACGGCGCCATGCCGCACCTGACCACCGACGCTGTCGCCATCGCTGCCCAGGTCGTAACGGCTCTCCAGACCGTCGTCTCCAGAGAGGTAGATCCGGTCGAGCCTGCGGTGTTGACGGTTGGGGAGATCGGGGCCGGAAGCGCCTTCAACATTATCCCCGAGACGGCGCGCCTCGGCGGTACCGTCCGCACTCTGAGTGCCGAGCTGCGCGAGAGGATGCCGGAGCGCATCGAGGAGCTAGCCCGTGGCGTGGCGCAAGGGATGCGCGGCGACGCCGAGCTCGAGTACAGTTTTTCCTATCCCGTCACCACCAACGACGCCAATGCGGCGAAGCTCGCCCTTGGCGTTGCCGGCGAACTCTTCGGCGAGGAACGCTCTATGGAGCTCACCAACCCTTCGATGGGCGCCGAGGACTTCGCTTTCTTCCTGGAGAAGGTGCCGGGTGCCTTTATCTGGCTTGGCGTCGGGGACGTCTCCAATCTGCACACCCCCCAGTTCTCCTTCGATGAGGAGATACTGCCTCAAGGCGCGGCCCTCTTCGTGGCGCTTGCACTAGAGTCTCTTTCTGAGTAAGGGTCTACTTCTGGCAGTCAACCTTTAACTTAGAGTCAAAAGCTTTCGCTGAAAGCTATCAAGCTACTCTCCCGGCGGGTTGACGAGCAGCCCGTACGCCTCAGCCAGGCCGATCTGGAGGAGGGCTATGAGCAGCACGGCGCCCAGAGGAACGAGCGTGGCGATGGCGGCGCGCCTCCAATTAGTGAACAGTACCTCTTTTACGGCGACGGTTGCGACGTAGAGGCCGTAGGGTAGCGCCAAGATGGGAGCGTAGGGGATCCAGAGCACGAGCCCTATGGCCGTTGCGTAGCCGAGAGCGCGGAACACGGGGCCGAGCTTGCCCCTCGACGGCGCTCCATCGAGGATGGTGAGGACGAGTAGCGAGAGCCCCAGGACGAGCAAGGGAGCCAGGACGAGCGCCACGACGAGACCGGGGAGTGCCGCGTTCAAGAGACCGTAGTTGAACTCGAGACGCCAGGCTTCTTGCAAAAGCTCCTCTAGGAGGAGGTTCAGGTACAAGACGAGTGAGGCGAAGAGCGCCGGCCTCAAGAGCCCGCCTTCCGGGTTCAGCCTCCCGAAAAAGCGGCCCGGTGTGAGCCAGACTCCACGCACGACATCCCCGAAACCCTCCGAAGAGTGGTGGCCCGGGGGTTCGCCCCGGTATCTCAATCCTCTGGGCACTACTCAGACTCTTCGTCTTTGTCGCGCCAGATCTCACCGACCCTGGTCTCGAAGGTGAGCTCCCTGGCGTCCTCGGGAGGGATGCGAACGTCTATGCTGCCCGTCTCGACGAGGATGCGACCGCTGCCGGAGAAGCGTCCCGCCACGGTCACGTCTCCAGCCTCGACGCGCGCCTCCAGGATGCCAACCACCAGGTCCCTGAGCTCCAGGTCGCCGGAATCCACCGTGATCTCCGCGTCGCCGGTCTCGGTGCTTACCTCCCCGATCGTCGCGTCCCCGCTTAGCGCCTCGATTACTATGGAGCCCTGGACATCCTCTACAGTGACGTCGCCGTTCTCGCTACGAACCGTTACGTTACTATCGACTCCTGATACCTCTACGTCCCCCGCTGCTGACTCGACCTCGACCGTGCTCCCGGTCGGGACGCGGAGCTCGTAGTCGACGCCGGTCCCGCCGCCCCCTTCGGAGGAGATCTCGATCCCTGTATCTTCGTTGGTGACCTGCACCGGGACCCCGGTAGCGTTCTCCTTGGCGACGGCGGGGTTCCGGCCACGGGCATACCTCTTCGCGGTGATCTCCACGTTCTCCAGGCCCTCGACGCCCCCGATACGCACCCGGCCCGGGCCGTTTGTGAGCCGCACTACAGGCTCCGGCCCCGAATCGACAGAGTCCTCGAAGATGCTCGTACCGCCGGCACGGTCCCCGTAGAAGCTCCAGAGAAGGAGCCCACCGATCAGGAGCGCGAGCAGTAGAACCCCGACGATAAAAACCATCCCCGGACGGGTGGTGAGTCGCCCGCGCCTCCCTCCATCAGACCGTTCTTCCCATGGTGCCTGCAACTCCTCGTCGGAAGAACCGCCGGATATCCCCTCCGGCGCTTCGCCGTGTTCCCCGTTCTCCGGCCTAGAGCTCACCCACTGGCTTCTCGGTCTGGGATACCGCCGACGGTATCATGACGAAGCTTCGGCACATACGCAAAGATAGGCTCCGCCGTCTGTCCCGAGGCGGCGATACCCGTGGGCTTCACGGACCTATACGACCGTAGACATCTTCAAGGCGGACTATATCGTCTTCAGCGAACTCGCCGAAGGAGACCTCGAGAATCCTGATCGGCTGCTCGCCCGCGCAGGAGAGCCTGTGGACTGTACCCCTGGGTATGTAGAGCTTCTCTCCGGGGACGGGGGAGAGGTCCTCATCACCGAGCTCAACCTTGGCGCCGGGGTCGAGGACGACCCAGAGCTCGTCCCGGTGGTGGTGGTACTGGCTCGATAGTATGCCGCCTGGGTCCACGGTGATGATCTTTACCGTGCAGGGTACGTTGTGTGCGTACTGCTCGAACCTACCCCAGGGCTTCTCTACCTTTACGGAAGGTGGTCTGTTGTCCCCGAAGCGCCTCTCCTCGCCCATGACGGGGCAGTTTAAACCATTTGTGCCTTTTATGGGAGGCAGGAACGGTCCCCCTGCTCTCGGGGCTCGCGCCGGGGCCGCCACCATGGTCAGATGTGTCGTCGGATTCTTCGGGTGACGACGGCTACTGTTCGCCGACGGCTACTGTTCGCCCACGGCTAACGGCTACTTTAGAAGGAGGGACGCATGCCAAGGCTTGAGGTCGAGGGGGTTGACGCGTTCGACGTGGAAGACAGAAAGCGGTTGGTCCTGGCGATAGAGGAGGATGCTGGGTGGACGTCCTCCACCGTGTAGGTCCAAAATCACAAAACAGGGTAATGGCGTTCGGGTGAAGTCTGCTTTCGAGCTTTGCTGACCTCGGACGGCTCTGAACTAGAACTGACGAGGGTATAGAAGGACAAGCCATTGCCGTTCCTTCGGCTACCAACTTAGGAGGGTCGTATCTCCGCTCGCGACTTCGAAAAGGCAGCTTTCATCTCTCGCGCAGACCTCGACATTCACTAGAGTACCCGGGCCTCAGGAAGGTTTCTCCACCCACTCGGGGGGAGGCGTAATTTCGGGCTCGGGCTTGTTACCGGGGCCGTCGAGGCCGCTCGAGGTCACGGTCATGAGGACCCGCACCTTCACGTCATGGTCGCAGAGGGCCTG
>JALZFP010000172.1 GCA_030861485.1 Actinomycetota bacterium
GGGCGACCCCGCTGGTGGTGTTGTGGGTGCCCGCGCCGCCGAGCTCCTCTTGCGTTACCTCTTCGCCCGTGACGCTCTTTATCACGTCCGGGCCGGTAATGAACATGTGGCTCGTCCCCTCGACCATAAAGATAAAGTCCGTTATCGCCGGGGAGTAGACAGCCCCGCCTGCGCAGGGGCCCATGACGACGCTGATTTGAGGCACTACCCCGGAGGCTCGCACGTTTCTGTGGAAGATGTCCGCATACCCCGCGAGAGAGACTACACCCTCTTGTATCCGCGCCCCGCCAGAGTCGTTGATCCCGATAATTGGGCAGCCCGTGTTGAGGGCGAGGTCCATAACCTTGCAAATCTTCTGCGCGTATACCTCGCCCAATGACCCTCCAAAGACCGTGAAGTCCTGCGAAAACACGCAAACCTTTCGCCCCGCGACCTCTCCGTACCCCACCACGACCCCATCACCCAACGGCCTGTTTTTCTCCAATCCGAAGTTGTACGAGCGGTGTACCCGGTAGCGATCCAGCTCTACAAAGGTTCCCGGGTCGAGAAGTAACTCTATACGCTCTCGCGCAGTGAGCTTGCCCCTCTCCCTCTGGCGTTGTTCGGCCGCTTCGGAGGCCGGGTGGGCCGCCTCCTCCCGCAGCCGTGCCAGCCCCTTGATCTTCCCGGCGGTGGTGCTCTCCTCTAATCTTTCGCGTTGCATAACAAGGCATTGTACACGCACTCACAGCCAGTTCGCCGCAGGTCTAGGGTTGGAGTAAAATCGAAGCAACTCCTGGGGATCGGTAAAGGAGAAAAGGTGCGTATCTTCGAGAAACTCGGGGAGTTTCGCTACGAACAGCTCGTGTTCTGCCACGACAAGGCGACGGGGCTAAAGGCAATCATCGCGATCCACGACACCACCCTTGGGCCGGCCCTGGGCGGCTGCCGGATGTGGCCCTACGCGTCCGAAGACGAGGCCGTGATCGACGCCTTGCGCCTCGCCCGCGGTATGACCTACAAAGCCGCCGCCAGCGGCCTCAATCTCGGCGGCGGGAAGTCCGTCATTATCGGCGACCCGCACGAGGACAAGTCCGAAGCCCTCTTTCGTTCGCTCGGGCGTTACATCGAGACTTTAGGCGGGCGCTACATCGTGGCCGAGGACGTAGGCATTTCGACCGGGGACATCCACCACATCCAGGTTGAGACCTCTTACGTCGTGGGCGCTGATGTGTCTTACGGCGGCTCGGGTGATCCCTCCCCCTTCACGGCTCTAGGCGTCCTGCAAGGGATGCGAGCCTGCGTCGAGGAGGTCTTTGGCACACCCTCTCTAGAAGGCCGGACGGTGGCGGTACAGGGCCTCGGGCACGTCGGGCACCACCTGTGCCGGCTGCTCCACGAGGAGGGGGCGCGCCTGATGGTCACCGACCTCAGGACCGACACCGTTGAGCAAGTGGTACAGAAATTCAGCGCCAAAGCGGTGGAGCCGAACGAGATCCTCTCCTTACCCTGCGACGTTCTCGCCCCGTGCGCCCTGGGCGCCGTGATCAACGACCAGACGCTGCCGAAGCTCCGGTGCTGGATAGTCGCCGGAAGCGCCAACAACGTGCTCCAGGAAGCCCGCCACGGTAGCGCTTTAGCCGAGCGTGGCATCCTCTACGCCCCAGACTACGTCATAAACGCTGGCGGCCTCATAAACGTCGCCGACGAGCTCGAGGGTTACAACGAGCGCCGGGCCACCAAACGGGTGATGCGTATCGAGGACTCCATGCGCAGGATCATAGCCATCTCCAAGCGCGACGGCATCTCAGCCAATGAGGCCGCCGACACCTTGGCCCTCGAACGCATCGCCGCCATAAGCTCTATGGAACGTCTCCATACCGGCCACCCCTACGGCCAGCTACGACGCCGGAGGGAGACGATCTAGAGCTCTGCTGTGCCCAGTCACCTGCTTCCCGCCTCGTACCAGCGTCCAGTCGCTAACCCAGCTCGCTCTCCGGCGTATAGCTCTCTAGCCGCCGCTTGACCGCGCCCAGGAAGCGGAGTGCGGCCCCACCGTCGAGGATGCGGTGGTCGAAGGAGACCTCCAGGTTCATCATACTGCGCACGGCGATTGCCTCGTCCACAACCGCCGGACGCTTGACGACGGCCTCGGCGGAGAGGATCGCCGCTTGCGGGTAGTTGATGATCGGAATCGAGACCACGCTCCCCAGAGCGCCCGGGTTGTTAACGGTAAAGGTGCCGCCGGAGACGTCTTCGGGCCCGAGCTGACGGCTCCTCGCCCGCCTTACGGCGTCGTCTATCTTCCGGGCAAGGCCCAAAGTGTTCAACTCGTCGGCGGCGGGTATGACCGGCACGATCAGGGCGTCTTCGAGGTCCACCGCGACCCCAAGGTTTATCCGCTTTCGTAAGACGATCCTGTCCCCATCCCACACAGAGTTCAGGACCGGATGCTCCTTGAGACCCTCGACCACCGCCTTTGCGATGAACGGCAGGTAGGTGAGCTTTATCCCCTCGCGCTCCGCGAACTCCTCCTTACGGCGCTCGCGCAGGGCCACCAGACCCGTCACGTCCACTTCTACCATGCTCCAGGCATGAGGAGCCTCGTGCTTGCTCCGGTACATCCGCTCCGCGATGGCCCGCCGGACGCTCGTGAGCTCCACTACCCGGTCGCCCTCGTGAACCTCCACCCGCTCGCGCTCCGGAGGGGACCCTGGGGCGGGCTCAGGCCACTGCGCTGTCTCGGG
>JALZFP010000175.1 GCA_030861485.1 Actinomycetota bacterium
GAAGTTCTCTGCCAGCTCGTGGAAGTTCTTCTGAAACTCGTAAGAGGAGGCCCCCGCATAGCCCCCGTGCACCAACAGGAGCGGCGGTGCCCCGCTCTCGCCCGCGATCCGGTACGCCAGTTTCCAACCCCGCCACAGGTAGCGACGCTCCTCGCCCCCGATCCGGGCCGGCTCCCCGACCTTCGCCAACGCCCGATTCATCGTCGCAAAACCACCGACCGCTGCCCCCACGACCGCCAAAACTTTGCCGGGCTTCACCACGCTCGCCTCCGCTCTCCAGAGACTCCTTCTCCACGAAATCATACCTTCTTTCCAAGAGTAAGAGGACACACGGATAGAGGGTGGTAGCTCGATTAGTTTTGAAGGCTAAGCCGGTTAAGTAAACAACTTAAGGAAAGGAATAGATATCGCTGCTGAGAGGGAAGTAGGGTACGTTCGGGCCGGGGAAGCGGCCCGGATGCTCGGTGTGAGCCAGCGCGCCGTGCGCAACTTGGCGGGCCAACGGCGCTTGGAGGTCAAGAGGGAGGGCGAAGGCGCGACGGCGCGCCTTGTCGTCTCCCTGGCTTCTGTCGAGCGGCTGCGTTCGGAGCGTCGGGAGGTGGGTAAACACTAGAGAGCCTGAGGGTAACGACGTAGTAGGCCGCACCGTGGAGCACCGCGAAAGGAGCAAGACGTGAAGGAGTACGAGCAGACCCAGTCGATTGAGGCATCACCGGACGAAGTCTTTGCCTGGCTCTCGAACGTGGGTAACCTCCCCGAGTACCTGCCACCCGTGGTCGGCGCTTCTATAGAGGGTCCAGCGGCCGAGGGGACGCCGGGCCAACGAATCCGGGCGACGCTTGAGTACCCCGGAGGCGGGGGTACTTTCGACGCGGAGGGCTACCTTGCCGTGGACGAGGGCAGGAGGCGCATGGAGTGGGGGGCCGAAGTGGAGCGCGACTACTCGGGGTGGCTTGAGGTCGCCGAAGGCGCCGGCGGGAGCCAGGTGACGGTGCACCTCTTCTTCGGGGAGCGCTCTGTAGAGCCGGAGATGAGGGAGCAGACGCCGGAGGGGAGTGATCCTCTGGCGGAAGGGGTCTCGGCGACGTTGGAGAGCGTCCGGCGGCAGGTAGAGGAGGGAGCCGGCAAGGTCGAACCCCCGCCACCCCCTGCTGGCGCGGAGCCAGGAACCAGGGAGAACCCGGCGGTAATCGAAGACCGCCCGTCCGACGCGCCGCGGCAGTAAGAGACAGCCAATTGGTGAGCGGTAGACGAATAGGGCTCTAACTGGAGAGCCCGAGCACCAATCAGGTGTCGAGCCGCCGCAAGGGTGCCCACGCTCGACTCTACCTCGCCTGCAAGAACCCTCTGCGCCCCGGGATCGTACCTTCTTCTGTCGCGAAAAAGGTCCGGTGGCACAGGGCTCGCCAGGTGTTAGCCACACAGCTTAAAAGGTAGGCTGCGTAAGTAAACGACTCAAACAGCTCGAACGTGGGAGCGCTTTGTGGATCGATAGCGGTTGGTGGATGAGATCATGATGCTCTTGCCCGCGCTGGCGCGAGGACTCGGGCGTTCGGGGCGCGAGGAGTTAGGCGAGATCTCCGGACGGGGGATACCCGTGGACGTGCACCTGTCGCTAGGGCACTTGCAAGTCTTGATCTCCCTCGGCCACGGACCGTGTTCGATGCGTCGCCTGGTCAAAGCTTTGGGGGTCTCGTCCCGGCCGTAATTCAACTTGTTAATCATCTCGAGGAGCACAGGATAGTCGAGCGTCACCACGACTAGTCCGACCGCCGGGGGTACACGCGCTTCAAGGAGGTCGAGGGCGTGGCGCGCCTGGAGCTCGTCGGAGGCGCCGACGAGCGGATAGCGGTGATCCTGGATGTTGAGGAGCTTCGTGAGTACAACCTGCCGGCCGAGGCCGATTTATGCGCTGCGTCCATATGTTGTGGGTGAGATCTTCCTGATAACCCTGTAGTAACATCCCCCTATGACACCTATCCTGCGGGCCGTCCTCTCGATGTCGGCTTTGAACGCCCTCTCGCGGGCGACGGGGTACCTGCGGGCGATGGTCATGGCGGCCGTGCTAGGGACCGGGGCGGTGGCCAATGCCTACGGCGTCTCCAACGGGATAGCGAACCTAATCTACGACCTCTTCCTGGGCGGCATCCTCTACTCGGCCTTCGTCCCGCTCCTCATCGAGCGTATCACCAAACACGGTGAAGAGGACGCCCGGCACCTCACCAACGCCATCCTCACCCTCGTGCTGCCGCTCCTCGCTGCGGTCGCCGTCTTGGGCATCGTCTTTGCCGAACCCGTGGTGGATCTGATGACGCGCTTCCAGCCATCGACGGGGCTCTCTGAGGAGGGGGCGCAACTCTCCCTGGAGGAGGCGCAAAGGGCCGCGGAGCTCTCGGTCTTCTTCTTACGCTTCTTTGTCGTCTACATAATCTTCTTCGGCCTTCTCTCCATCTTGACCGGGGTCTTGAACGCCCACCGACACTTCTTCCTACCCGCCTTCGCACCGGTGCTGAACAACCTGATAACCATAGCCCTCTTTCTGGGTTACGCTTTTCTCGCGCCGGATAACCCCGAGGCCGCACTCTACCTACTCGCTGCCACCACATTGAGCGTAGCCTTGATGACCCTCGTGCTGGTCCCGTCCGCCTGGCGCCTGGGCTACAAGCCACGCCCCGTCTTCGGCCACCCCGCCCTCCTGCCCGCCGCCAGGCTCGCCCTGCCCGTGCTGATCTTCACGGTCGGGTCGCTCGGGGTCCAGTATGTCGGCGGTACCCTGCTTGGGTCCTCTTTCGCTGCCGTGCCGCAACTCTACTTCGCCTTTACCGTCTTTTCGCTCCCCTACGGCGTCTTCGTCATAGCTATTGAGACCGCGACCATGCCGGAGCTCTCCGAGAGGTACGCCCGCGACGACGAGGAAGGGTACCGGGACACCCTCTCCTTCGGCCTGAGGACGATGGCCTTTATCATCGTCCCGTCCTCCATCGCCCTCGTCGCCCTGGCAACACCCGTTGTGGGGTTGCTCTACGAGCGCGGAGAGTTCGGCCCGGAGGATACGCGACTCGTGGCGAACATTCTCGCTGCCTACTCGGTGGGGCTTCTCGCCTACGCGGCGTACTTTCTCCTGGTGCGGGCCTTCTACTCGCGGCGGAACACCAAGATGCCAGCCCTTCTCAATATCTGCCTCTTTGGGCTCTACGCGCCCGCAGCTTACGCGCTCTCGGGGGTTTTCGGGGTCGTGGGCCTGGCGCTGGCGCTCTCGGCGGTCAATGCTATTTTCGCCGCTCTCGCCCTCGCGGCGATGAGAAAGGAGATCGGGGCGGTGGGCGGCAGACGCCTCCTGCGTTCCCTGCTCAGAATCTCGATAGCCGGGGCCGTAATGTACGCCGTCGCCTGGGCGGGCACGGCCCTGCTCGGGACCGGCTCGGACTTTCTGGAGCGGATGGCTATCCTCGCCGTCGTGGGGAGCGCCTCGCTCACGGCCTACCTCGGGGTGGCGTACGCGCTCGGTGCGGAGGAGATGAAGTCGGTCGTCGCCCTTCTCCGGCGGCGGGTCGTCACCGAAGCCAAAGATTAGTTCCTACCCGCCCTGGGCCTCCCAAACGGCCTCCGAGATTCCCTTGAGGAGGGCTTTGCCTACCTCCACATCATCCGAGCCGTGCTTGCTGAAGATCGACACGACGTAAGGGTTGTCTTCGTGCCAGACGATCGCGGCCTCGTCGTAGACTTTGTAGAGCCAACCGCCTTTGTTGGCCGCGCTGGTGCCCTCTGGTAGGCCATCCTTTATGGACGATTGCAGGTCGTTCTGGTACATGATCCCGACCATCTTCCGACTGCTCTCGGGGCTAGCGGCCTCTCCAGCGTAGACCTTGGCCAGGATGGTCGCCATGTCGCGCGGGGTGGTCCGGTTGTCTAGAGCCGGCACGGCGGCCCGCTCACTAGTTACCTTCTGGTAGAGCACGGTCTCCACGGCGCCCAAAGAGCGGGCGACCTCGTTGACGTACTCGGGTCCACCCACGAAACGTAGGAGGGCGTTGGTTGCCACGTTGTCCGACTGGGTCATCATCAGGTACAGGTAGTCCTCGACGGTATGCGACGTCCCCGCTTTCTGCCACTGAAGCCACCCGGCCCCACCCGCCCAGTCCCCGGGCTCCGTCTCGAAGGAGTCGCGCAAGGAGAACTCACCCTCGTCCACTTTCCTGAAGACGGCCACCATAAGCGGGATTTTTATGACCGAGGCGCTGAAGTAGGTCTCGTCCGGGTTTACCCCGTAGCCCCAACGCCCGTTCAGGTCCTGTACGTACACCCCGGCCGTCCCCTCGTACCCGGAGGCGTACTTCTCGATCTCTCGCCGCGCCTCTTCGAGCCCCTCTTCGACCCGCTCGCGTTCGTCTTCGGGCACCTCGTCCGCGACGGCCTCCGGTGTCGGTGGCTCGGCTGCCTCGACGGAGGGCAGGGCGCTCGTCTCCACGGCTTCCGCAAGGAGCCCCGAAGATCTGGTGGTGGTTGGGCTCTGCGGGTATACGGAGTCCACGAGGTCTTCGGGCACCCCCTCAAGCACGACCTTCTCGTACTCCGGATTCTCTGGCTCGTCGGCCCGGATAGACCGCCGGGCCGTCCACAATTCTCCATCTCGCTGGAGGAAGAGCACGTAGGTGCCCTCGTCCTCTGGCCCCTCGACGTGTACGGAGGCCCACGAAGGGTCGAGCTTACTCCGGTAGACGCTCCGGACGGTCTCGGCGTCCATCCCCGGGATCTCGGAGGCAACGAGCCGGTAGGCTACGGCCTCCGGCGAGGTGTCCGTCTGCT
>JALZFP010000191.1 GCA_030861485.1 Actinomycetota bacterium
CTCTACGAATCCTACGGCTACGAGGAGAGCTCCCGGCAGCGCTCGCTCCTCACCGGCTACTTCCTAGGTATCCAGGAGTGGCTCTACCTACAGAAAGAACTTTGATCCTTCCCCGCTTCGGGGCGTCTGACATGGCGGTTCGCGTAAGGTCTGGTCAGGTTGGGCGTTCTCCGCCGGCGCCACTACCTCCTCGACGCTGATGGGTTCGGAGAGTATCCAGAGGCTAAAGATAGTGTAGAGAACCATCAGCGCCAGCATTGGCAGCTGGCTTCGGAGCGCCTTTCTAGAGGTATGATACCTGGATCAGGAAGGGGGCTCGTCTGGAGCTTCGGGGTTCGTGGCTTCGGGGTCGGCGTCCCTGTCGCGTTCCTCCCGATCACGTCTTCCCGTCTCGCCGGAACGATCCCAGGGCTGGGGTTCTTTCAGCTCGGGCCAGTCAAACAGGTTTGACGGCGTCTCGATTATCGGAGCCTCCGCGTCGCCTTTGTGCCGGTTGCGGGGACTTCCTTCCGCACTGTCATTCCCGGTCTCACCGGGAACGTCGAGGCTGCCTTCGGAGGCCACGGCCCCTTCACCACGCGGCGGGTACCGGCCATCCTGCGCGTCGGCGATGTCCGAAGGGACGCTGGGCTCCACGTCGTCGGGGCTCGCGCTTTCGGGTTCCACCGCGCCGGATGGGGGACGCGCAGGCGGACCTGCGCTTTGGGACGTTTTCGCGGCGTCGAGGTCTTGCCCGGCTATGTCCTCTTGAGGCTCGGAGACGGTATCGAGGTAGCGGGAGTCGCCGGTCAGGAAGGCGAGGACTCGGGCGTCGAACTCGGTGGTGCGTTCAAGCATCGGCAGGTGTCCGCACTCTTCCAGAAAGACAACCTCTGCCGGGACGGTTCGGATCCAGTCGTCCGTTGCCCGGGGGTCCACGATCTGGTCTTCCTCACCGGTGATGATGAGGACGGGGACCTTTATGATACCGGCCTGCCGGACCAGCCTGCCACGGGAAACCTCACGCTGCATCACGCTCAAGGTCTTGCTGACAGCCGCCGGAGTAGACCTGCCCGCGTCGTCCACCACTTCCTCAGTGAGGTATTCAGCGTCGAGGACGAACGGACGCACCCAGAGCCTGCGCAGAGGCCGGAAAAACTTCCCCAGCGTATAGAAGAGGGGCCCCACGAAGGGCAGGGTAGCCAGCCAGAGCAGGGTCGGCAGGTCTACCTGGTCTTCGTCGGCGGGAGTGGCTACGAGGATGAGCCGACCCACCACGTCCGGATGATCGGCGGCGAGCTTTACGGCCATCGTTCCCCCGATGCCGTGACCAATCACGGCGGCCCGCGAGAGGCCGAAGTGGGCGCAAAAGGCATACAAGAGGCGACTGCCGTAGCGAATGCCGTAGCCTGAGATAGGCTTGTCCGAATCACCGAAGCCCGCGAGATCGAGGGTGTAGACCGTGAAACGCTGGGCGAGGCGTTCCACGAGTGGCCCCCAAATTTTGGAGGAAGACAGCCACCCATGCACCAGCACGACCGGCGGCCCCCCACCGGTAACACTGTACCGGATCCAGTTCCCCTCGAGCTCCAAATACTCGGTGTCACGGGCGCTGTCTACCTCGTGGGTCGTCCGCGAGAGCGCCACCGAGCTCGCGACCAACACGCAAACGAGCAGCAGGATTACGATAAGAATTGCACTCATGTGCACAATGATAATACAAACACTTCACCCGGACACGGAACACAGCTTCGGCGCTACTCAGGAAGGAGAGGCTGTTTTCGGCTCCTCACGCCCCTCCCGCCCACCCTCGGGCCCGCCCTGGTCTTCGTCCCCCTGCTCGGGCAACTCGGCGGCCCTCGGGGACGGGGCGGAGCCCAGAGGTTTGATGTAGAGTTCGTCGAGCAAAACGGTCACGACCGCCGCGGTCGGGACGGCGAGGATGACGCCCGCGAGCCCCAACAGGTCGCCCATCGCCAGGACGGCCAGGATCACCACAACCGGGTGGAGGCGCACGCTTC
>JALZFP010000199.1 GCA_030861485.1 Actinomycetota bacterium
GGAAGGGAGAGCCTCTCCGCCACGGCCCTTATCTCTTCGAGCGAGCGGTCGCGAGTCTCTTCCTCGAACCTCACAACGATTCCAAGTCGGGAGTAGCCTGAGAGGGTGACTATTACCGCAGTCCCAACCCGTACATCCCCCACCAGGCGCTTCGGTACCCGGTAGCTTAAGGCCGGGAGGCCGTGCGAGGAGATAAGGAGGCTTACCAGGACGACCGGGGCCTTATTCCGGTACAGCGTACTCCTACTCTCTATGGTGCCGGCGAACGGGGCAGATCCGGCCAACTACCCCTACTGATACGAGCCCGCGTACGTTAGCGCGTCCGCTAAAGGCCGGCGGCAACGCGCAGGGCATCGGCCCGGTCGGTCTTCTCCCAGGTGAAGCCCGGCTCGCTGCGCCCAAAGTGCCCGTAAGCGGCCGTCGCCGCATAGATCGGACTCCGGAGCTCAAGGTCGCGGATTATGGCCCCAGGCCTCAAGTCGAAATGTTCCTCTATCAAGGCACTCAGCGTCGTCTTGTTTACGGCTTCGGTCCCGAAGGTCTCAATCATCACGCTGACCGGATGGGCAACGCCTATGGCGTAGGCTACCTGCACCAGGCAACGCTCCGCCAGACCCGCGGCCACCACGTTCTTCGCCACGTACCGGGCAGCGTAAGCGCCCGAACGGTCGACCTTCGTCGGGTCCTTGCCCGAGAAGGCCCCACCACCGTGAGGGGCCGCCCCGCCGTAGGTGTCAACGATAATCTTACGGCCGGTAAGCCCACAGTCCCCCTGTGGCCCGCCGGTCACGAACCGTCCCGTAGGATTGACGAGTATGTCGGTATTCGCCTTGTCGAAGAGCTCTTCGGGCATGACGGGCTCGATCACGGCCTCCAGAAGATCGCCCTTTATCTGGCTCTCCATGCCATCCTGGTGCTGGGCGCTTATGAGGACCTTGTCTATCCCAACAGGTCTCGCACCCTCGTATCGCACCGTCACCTGGCTCTTGCCGTCGGGTCGAAGGTAGGCTAGATCCCCGGACTTCCTGACCTCCGTGAGCCGGCGGGTGAGCGCGTGGGCCAGCGATATGGGCATCGGCATCAGCTCTTCGGTCTCCCTGACGGCGTAGCCGAACATCATCCCCTGGTCGCCGGCCCCGACCTCGTTTATCTCTGCGTCGGTCATCTCGGCGCTCTCGCCGATCTGTGCGTCCGCGGCCCGGTTTACCCCCTGGGCGATGTCGGCCGACTGTGGATCGATAGAGACGATCACGCCACATGTCTCGGCGTCAAATCCGAATTTGGCCCTGGTGTAGCCGATCTGGGAGACTTTCTCCCTAACGAGCGTTGGAATGTCGACGTAGGTATCGGTGGTGATCTCGCCGGCCACCACCACGAGACCGGTAGTGACGAGTGTCTCGCAGGCTACGCGGGCCCTCGGGTCCTGCTCTATGGCCGCGTCGAGGATGGTGTCCGAGATCTGGTCGGCTATCTTATCCGGGTGCCCCTCGGTGACCGACTCGCTCGTGAACAGATGTGAGGTCCGCGAACCGGTCTCCATCCCCTCGTCTACGACCGACCTCGATACGACGCTCTCTGCTGCCATGCTGTTCCTACCTCTCCTTGCCTAGCATCTCTGATGCCACAGCTTCCAAGATCTCGCGGGCCACCTCCGTTTTGGAGGCGCGTGGCACAAACTGTTCTCCTTCACGACCCACTATGTACACCTCATTCTCGTCGGAACCGAAGCCCGAACCCTCGTGCGAAATATCGTTGCCGACCACGAGGTCTATTCCCTTCGACCCCAGCTTCTCTCGCGCGTCGGGTGCAGGATCCCCAAACGTTGCGGCGAATCCTACCATAAAGAGCTTTGGATTTGACTTTCGGACGGCTTGGAGGATGTCCCCGGTCGTCACGAGCTTTAGTTCGAGCTCCTCCGTGGTGCTACGCCGGAGCTTGCCCTCGTTGACCTTAGAGGGAGTGAAGTCCGAGATGGCCGCCGCCATGATCAGAGCATCCGCGTGGCGGGCAAGCCTTGTGGTGGCCTCCTCGACCTGCGCGTAGGTCTCGACATCCACCCACCTTATACCAGGCTCTCTCTCCTCCACGTTGGCCGCGACGACTATAACCTCAGCTCCGCGCCGGTACGCCTCGCGCGCTATGGCTTTTCCCATCTTCCCCGACGAGCGGTTCCCGACGAAGCGCACCTTGTCTATCGGCTCGTGTGTCCCCCCGGCCGTGACCAGTATACGCGCCCCCGAGAGTGGTCCTCCTAGAGAGTTGAGCGTGGCGCCCACAATCGCCAGAGGCGGTACCATATCCTCCCCGGAACTCTCCAACAATCGACACCCACCCTTCTGCAAGAGCGCCACGTTCTCGCGCACGGCCGGGTACTTCCGGGTGGACTCGTCCAGCTCGGGGGCGACAACCGCCGCCCGGGTGCCGGCAGCGTATGCTTGTTCGGAAGGCCCTTCAAAGGGTCCCCACGCGAGCCGAGCAAGGGTACCGGCGGTAGCCGGCGCGAAGACGATGATTTCCGGAGATTCTGTAGCCTCTCCGACCACGGGCGCAAGAGGTGCAAAGGCGGCGGGGCCGATAAAGTGTTCGGCACCACGCTCGAGCACAACCTCGACCCCATGTCCGACAGAGACGAGTTCGCGGACAATCTCGGGGGAGCGGAGCGCGCCCTGTCCAGGAGCGACGGAGAGAAGGATCAAGGCCCAGCGCTTGCGGGGCGGGCCTAGGCCGCGCCCTCATCGGAGGACTCTGCGGTCGTAGCATCCGCCGCCGGGGCGGGGCTGGCACCCGGGGCAGGGTTCAAGAAATCGTCGCCAGCCGCTGCGGGGGGAACGGCACCTTCCTCGTCGGGCTCCTCGGGCAGCCTCTTAAAGTCGACCTCGAGCTTGTCGAAGCGAAGCTCCTCGAAGGCGATGCTCAAGGGATGCTGGGATCGGGTATGTACCTGCGGTCCCGGTATCCCCAGGGACTCATTCAGGCCCAGCGTGGCCGCGTATTCGTTGATCTGGCGTGCCCGCTTGGCGCCCGCGACGACCAGCCCGTAACGGGAGTCTACCTTGCCCAACAACTCGTCTATCCTAAGCTCGTTCAGCATCTCCTATGCCTCCTTCTACTATGTTTCTCATCGTCTCTATCATAGCTTCCCGGGCCCGCTCGCGGTCGTCATTGACGATCTCGTAGTCGAACTCCTCCCTCGCCGAGACCTCCGAGAGGGCGGTCGTCATGCGCGTCTCAAGGGCCTGCTGGTCCTCCGTTGCCCGACCTTCGAGCCGCTTGCGTGTCTCCTCCAGACTGGGTGCCCGGACGAAGACCATGATCGCGTCCGGCCGCCCCTGGCGCACTTGCCGGGCACCTTTAAGCTCTATCTCCAGAACGACGGAGCGCCCGTTCTCCAGAAACTCCTCGACCTTCTCTTCGGGGGTGCCGTAGAGGTTGCGCGAGTACTCGGCCCACTCAAGGAAGCGGCCCTCCTCAATCCACCTCTCGAACTCCTCCCTCGAGAGGAAGAGGTAATCGCGGCCATCTACCTCGCCCTCGCGCGGTTTACGAGTGGTCGCCGAGACGGAGTAGGCCAGCTCGGGTATCGCCTCGCGGGCGGCCTGGATTAAGGTGGATTTGCCAGCCCCCGAGGGACCGGAGACGACGATCAGCCTGCCCCGGCCCAAGCTAGAAGCCTAGAGCCTCGAGTAGCCGGTCCCGCTGGCCATGCGTGAGGCCGACGAGTGTCTTCGACCGACTCACCCCCGCTTCGCGCATGATCCTGGTCACCTTCACCCGTCCCATGCCCCTTACCGCCAAGAGCATCTCCTCAACCTTGGCGCCCTTGAGCTCCTCGGACGGGTCCATGAGCAGGTCGTAGATGTGCAGGGAGCCGTCCTTGAGATCGCGCTTGGCATCGGCACGGGCAAAACGCACCCGGTTCGCCTCCTCCAAGGCGCTCCGCCGCTCCTCCGAAGTTCTCTCTGGCGCCCGCCTCAACATCGGCATTAAATTATATCACTGCAATTGTGTGTGTTCCGCTAAAGAAGACCCGTAAGGTCTCTAGCCCGAAGCCCGTTCTCCCGGAGATAGGCCGCGAACTCCTCGAGCGCCAGCCGCGGCTCCCGGACGAAGCTCCCCGCCCCGATCTGCACCGCCGCAGCCCCCGCGAGCATGAACTCCGCAATGTCCGTCCCGCTTGCCGCCCCGCCGACACCGACCACCGGAATACCGACCACCCGCGATACCTCGTAGACCGCCCGCAAGGCCACCGGCTTTATCGCCGGTCCCGACAGCCCACCGCGCAGGAAAACCTTGCGTTCGCGGGCGTTCACCACGAGCGCCGGGACGGTATTGATGAGCGTCAGAGCGTCGGCCCCGGCCTCTTCGGCGGCCAAAGAGTTGCGGACTACGCCCTCGTTGGTTAGCTTCACGAGCAGTGGCTTCACCGGCAGAACGGCGCGGCAGGCCTCTACCACCTCAGTAACGGCCACCGGACCAGCACAGAACTGTAGCCCGCCGTGCTCCACGTTCGGGCACGAGAGGTTCAGCTCCACCGCCGCGACCCTTCCATCGCTACTCAGCCTCTCGCACACCGCCGCAAACTCTCCAATGGTGTCGGCAGCCACCGAGACGAAGAGGGGCAACCCGACGTCGTAGTCGCCGAGGCTCTCCAGAAAGTTCTCTAGTCCTGGATTCTGGAGACCAATGGAGTTGACCATCCCAGACGGAGCTTCGGCGACGCGAGGCGGGGGGTTGCCGGTGCGCGGCCTCGGGGTCACGGTCTTTGGCAGTATCGCTCCGTAGACGCCCGAGGCTTCCCCCAACATCTCCTTTGAGAAGGTCCCCGCGGCCGGCATGAGCGGCGTTGTGAGCGTGGTGCCGCAGAGCTCGACCGTGAGATCTACGGCGAGGGCGCCCGCAGCAGAGCTTGGGGTGTGGCGTGCTACCACGCGAGAACCTCGGCGGGAAAGACCGGCCCCTCGACGCAAGCCCTGACGTAAGTCCTTTCGCCTCTCCACCATATTGGAATGGCACAACCATAGCAAGAGCCGTTAGCGCAGGCCATACGCTCGCGCGTCGCCAGCTGGGCAGGGACCGTACCGGCGGTAACTTGCTTCACCGCGGCCAGCATCTCGGCGGGACCGCTGGCGTAAACGGTGGCGTAGCGAGTGAGATCTCCAAGACGGCTCAAAACTATTTGCGATGGATCCTTGCACCCATCTGTCGGTACCAGGGTCGCGTCCGGGAAGTTCTCCGAGATCCAGGCCGCGTACGCCTTCGGGGCGGTACCCGGGATCTCCAGGTAAACATCTCGCGTGATCCCTGACCGGACGAGGCGCTTGGCGAGGAGCTTCAGCGGTGAGACCCAAACACCCCCTCCCACGAGCGCAACCGGCCCACTGTCCAGAGCAAACCCGCGCCCTAAAGGGGCGCTGACCAGCAGACCGGCCTCTTCTGAGGCTAACAGAGCCGTACCGCGACCCCGGATCTCAAAGAGCAGGCTGAGGGTTTCGCCGTCGTAGTCGTGGGCGAAGAGTGGTCGGGAGAGAAAGGGCTCGAAGCCTCGGCGGGACGTTGCGGTACGGGCCATCACGAACTGGCCTGGTTCGGGTATGGTACCCGTCCAGCGGTAGCGGATGAGGACGTGGTCTCCGAACCTCTCCCGGTAAAGAACCTCTACCGCGTGGAGCTTCA
>JALZFP010000202.1 GCA_030861485.1 Actinomycetota bacterium
AGCGAGATCCCGCCTCTGGCAGCTCTACGTCCCGCAGAAGGGGCAGCGCCAAGACGACAACGAAGAAGCCACCCCAGCCGGACGTACTCCGGGTCCGCGACGCGTAAGACCTCGACGCAGACCACCACCTCACCCAACGCCGTGAGTAGGAGCGCGAGGAACATCCCCTGATCGATATTCTCCACCACTCCCCACCACCACTTGATGGACGTTGGAGAGCACGGGCGTAAGCACCACTACCGTCGTCGGGCTGTAGACAAACAACAGAAGCGGCACGCTGATGGGGGCGAACCCAAACCGCGTCAGCCCCAAAACACACCCGCCAGAAACGCCGCCACAAGCGCCACCAACGGGGAGGTACTCAGCACGGGGCCAGAAAAGGGAAAGCCCCCCTTGGTAACGCCGAAGCGGGAACGCTCCCGCCAACTCGTTATCGAACTGCTCTAGCGGAGAACGCCGGCATATAGCCTCTCCCAAGCCCCCATCTCCGGCGTGAAGTAGCGCACCCGCGTCTTTTTGTACTCGCGGGTCGAGTACAGGGAGAGGCGCTCGGTGAGTCCGGTCTCCTCGGCCATTGCGTCGAGGACCGACTCGCACTCCTCCTCAGAACGGCCATGGACCATGCTGAAGAGGGCGTATGGCCAGTCCTCGTAGGTGGGCCGCTGGTAGCAGTGAGAGACCGCCTGGTACTGAGCAAAAACGTTGCCGACTTCCTCTACGCGCTCCTCGGGCACCTTCCAGACACCCATCGCGTTCGCGCGAAAGCCCGCCTTGCGGTGGTAGAGAACAGCCGAGAAGCGGCGCATGATCCTGCGCTGTTGCAGGTCGTATGCCCGCTCCAAGAGTTCCTCCGCCGAGAGCCCTACCTGCCGGCCCCAGAGGTCAAAAGGCCTCGGGGTGAGCGGCACATCCTCCTGCAAGGCCCGAATGGCCGCCTTGTCGTCCTCAGAGATGTTCCGGTCGGCCCCTTCGCGGTCGGCCTCGCTATACTGCGGGGCCTCCTTCCTGGCGGTCGCACCCGTCCTCATGTCGAGCGTCACCCCGATCTTGAACAGCTTCAAGGTGGGCAGAATGCGCGTCCTCTCGGCTCCGCTGATCTTGTGCAGCACGTCTACGGTGCCTTTGAGACCGAGCCGGGATTCCGGCGGCACCGCGACGGTGTACCAGAGATTAAAGGGGTTGTTGCGCTCGTAGTTGTGGGAGACGCCGGGATGAGAGTTTATGGCCTTGGCGGCGGCGTTGAGCTCCGCGGCCGGTATCGCGGCGGCGACGAGGGAGGACTGGTAACCAAGGACGCGGGTGTCGAAGATCGCGCTGATCTGGCGTATCACCCGCCCCCTCTTTAGCGTGTCTATGCGCCGTATTACCTCGTCCCCGCCCAGACCCAGATCTCGTCCCATCACCTCGAACGGCTCCCGCGTGAGCGGGAACTCCCGCTGGATGCGGTTGAGCAGGTCCTTGTCGATGGTATCCATCATCCGGGTGCTAGAAGCTATACTGACCAAGGTTCACGAGCCCTTCTCGACGCTTTTTCACTGCTTTTCCGCATGATAACAGGGGAACTAAGTATTGGTTAGTAATACGCTTACTTCTAACGAGGCTGGTCGGCCTCTCTGCTCTTCTAGGACATGCAGAAGGCCTGCGGGGCCGCTCCCTCCCTGAGAGGTGTGCTATCCCCGCTCTTCCAGCGACCTCTGGTACTCGGCGTAGACCTCCTGTATATCCTTCCAGACGGCGCGCTTCGCGCGATCTAGGTCTTCGCCGCGCTGCCTCAGGATGTAGGCCGGATGGAAGGTCGCCATCGCCTTTATGCCGTTCGCCAGGTCGTACCACTGACCGCGATCTTTGGTGATCCTGAAGTCCTTGTCTATGACCGTCTTGGCGGCAGGGCCACCGAGACAGAGTATAATCTCGGGCTTTACCGCCTCCATCTGGCCCTGCAGGTAGATATTGCAGGCCCGGATCTCGCCGACGCGCGGCTGGCGATTCTTCATACGCCCCCCCTCATCTACCGCCGCCCGGCACTTGACGATGTTCGTAATGTATACGTCCTGGCGTGTCAGGTTCACGGCCGCGAGAATGTCGTCGAGGAGCTTGCCGGCGCGCCCTACGAAAGGCAGGCCCGTGGCGTCCTCGTTCTCCCCCGGACCCTCGCCGACCAGCATCAGGGGAGAGTAAGGGTCGCCAGTCCCGAAAACCGTGTTCGTCCTCGTTAGCGCGAGATCGCATCTGGTGCACACGGAGACCTGTCGGGCGAGTTCCGCGAGTCTCTGTTCGCGGTCTTCGCCTTCCAATGATTCAAAAAGACTGTCCAAAACTCCTCCAAACCCTCCGACTGCCTGCGCTGATCACATTCTACGCCGTGAGACTCGGGGAAGCAGCGTCGGGGCTCGGCAGAAGAAAGGATCGTCCAAAAATCCCTCAGACGACACACGAGCGGCATTCTAGTGAGCCGGCGATACGGAGCGCGTAGGCGCATCCTAGTTTATCAGTCCCTCTACATCTAGCGCGAGCCGGCAGGTACTGCTAACTTAGAGTGACTTGTGGGAAGCGAAGCCAGTCAAGGTTGGAGGAGCACGGATTTATGGACGGAACAGGCACAACGGACGTTGGCGGTCCAGCATCTGAGCAGCCGGAGCGGCTAAAGCGCGGTATCACCCAGTGGCTGTTGCTGTTATTCGTCGTCGGTGACATCATAGGAGCCGGTATCTACGCGCTGGTGGGCCAGGTCGGGGCCCAGGTCGGCGGCGCCATCTGGACGGCGTTCCTTATCGCCTTGATCCTCGCCATCTTTACGGCGTGCAGCTACGCCGAGTTGGTCACGAAGTACCCTCGGGCGGGGGGAACCGCTACGTACGCCCACAACGCCTTCAAGGTGCCTTTCGTGAGCTTCATGGTAGCCTTTGCCGCCGCCGCCTCCAGCCTTTTCTCCGCCGGCACCCTCTCCCGGGCGTTCGGCGGTGACTACATGAAACAGTTTATCGACGTACCGACCACAGCTGTCGCGCTCGTGTTCGTTGCGATAGTCGGTTTGGTCAACTTCTGGGGAATCTCTGAGTCGGTGAGGATCAACGTGGTCTTTACGCTCATCGAGGTGTTCGGGCTGTTGCTCATCGTTCTGATCGGAGTGGTGGCGCTCTCTACCGGATCCGGGGAACCGGGCAGAACCCTCGAGTTCAAAGAGGGGTCGGGCGTCTTGGTGGCGATGCTGTCCGGTGCGGCGCTATCATTCTACGCCTTGATCGGCTTCGAGGACTCAGTCAACGTGGCTGAGGAAACTCAGAACCCCAGCAGGGTCTTCCCACGCGCCCTGCTCGGCGGCCTGATCATCGCCGGCGGGGTTTACCTGCTCGTCACGTTCACCGCTTCGATGGTGGTGGACGTCGATACGCTCGCATCCTCAAGTGGTCCTCTGCTGGAGGTGGTGAAGGCGGGTCCGCTGGGAATACCGACCTGGCTGTTCTCGCTGATCGCCCTGTTCGCTGTAGCCAACGGCGCCCTCATCAACACTATCATGGCCTCCCGAGTCATCTACGGTATGGCCGACCAGGGTGTGATGCCCTCGGTGTTCGCCAGAGTTCATCGGGGTCGCCGCACGCCGTGGGTCTCTATAGTCTTCACCATCGCGGTCGTCATGATCCTGATCCTCACCGGCGATATTGCAGAAAACGCCCGGGCAACCGTGTTACTGCTCCTCCTTGTATTCATCGTGGTCAACATCTGTGTCTTCGTGCTGAGAAGGGACCGGGTCGAGCACGAACACTTCCGCACCCCGAGCATATTCCCTATCCTCGGGATCCTGGTTTGTTTGGCTCTTCTGACCCAGCAGCAGTGGGATACCTGGGTACGAGCGGGGGCGATGCTTGTGGTCGGGCTCATCCTGTGGGGAGTGAACTACGCGGCCAAGAGGCTCCTGGACAAGGGAGCCCCCGAGGCCCAGAGATAGGGGTGCCTCCGCAACTGCTAACCTTCAGGAGAGGCGCCAAGACTCAAGACGACTCGGTTAGGAGTAATCCTTTCGGGTTTTCGGGTTCGGCTCTACAAACCGTTTCCGAGGGCGAGAACCGGAAGGGTCGCTCTGCTCCATAGCTCTATTCTGCCGTTTGTGTAGGGTTCTCCGTAGGGTTTCCCAGCGCGGTGTCTCCGAGCGTAACGGCCGCGCTACCCAGAGAGGTGCCCTGGCTCTCTATAAAGCGCCGCTCGGAGGTGTA
>JALZFP010000203.1 GCA_030861485.1 Actinomycetota bacterium
ACCGCCGATGGTGAGCTGCTGCGCGTGAGCGCAGAGGAGAACGCGGACCTCTTCTGGGGCATAAAGGGCGGCGGGGGCAACTTCGGGATCGTGACCTCGCTCGAGTTCGCCCTCTACCCCATAACCCACGTCTACGGCGGCAACATCTACTACCCCATCGAGAGGGCACCCGAGGTGCTGGAGCACTACGCGCGCTGGATTGAGACGCTTCCCGATGAGATGACCACGGCGGTAGTGTTCCTGAACTTCCCGCCCATCCCGCAGATCCCGCCGTACCTTCGCGGCCAATCATTCGTCGCGGTGCGCGGTGCTTACTCGGGGGAGACGCCGGAAGCGGGCAAAGAGCTGATGCGCCCCTGGTACGAGGGGTTCGGCGAGCCCGACGTTGACGATATGCGCGTGATCCCCTACGCGCAGATGGACGCAATCAGCATGGACCCCGTTGACCCCATAGCGGCAGACACGCACGTCGAGCGTCTAGGTGAGCTTACGCCGGAGGCCATCGCCACGCTGGTAGAGGTCGCTGGTGCGGACTCTGGCATGCCCTCGGAGGTGCTCGAGATACGCCAGCTCGGCGGGGCGCTGGGACGTGCGCCCGCCCGGCCCAGCGCCATCGGCCACCGCGACTCGCGGTTCATCATGATGGGCATCGGGGCCACCCCAACGCCTGAGGTTGCCGAACGGGTCCGGGCGCACCACGCCCGTGTGGCCGAGGCGATGCGTCCTTTTGCAACCGGCGCCACCTACGTCAACTTCCTGGATCTGGACGACGCGAGCCCCGAGCGGGTCAGGGCCGCCTACTCGCCCGACGATTGGCAGCGACTGGTCGCGCTCAAGAACCGCTACGACCCGGACAACGTCTTCCGCTTTGGCCGCAACATACCACCGTCCCTAGCGACGGCGAGGTCCGCGGCGTAGCCGGAGGCCGGGTAGGCCAAATACAGAATGAACTGTCGGGCGGGGGCGCGGTATCTCCGCCCGACCCGAACAAAGGAGACAACTGATATGGAGGAGAGGCAGGAGGTGCTGGGAGTACAGAACTAACCATCTCCGGCGGCCGGAGAAGAGAAGCTAGCGAGCAAAAGCAAAACGCAAGGAGGAAACCAATGTCTGACCACGAGGAAGCGATGAAGCACCCCAAACTCCACCACCGTTAATTTGAAGACCACCCGCCTGCAGGAGATGGTCGACTGGTACGGGAAGGTGGTCGGTGCGGAAGCCGTCTTTCAGTTCCCGGGTGGAGCGTGGCTCACCAACGATGGAGCTAACCACCGCATCGCGTTCCTCTCTTTGCCCAAGATTAGCGACGATCCGGAGAAGCTGGTACACACGGGTATGCACCACAGCGCCTTCGAGTACGGCTCGATCGACGATCTGCTCGCTGCTTACAGGCGTCTCAAAGGCGAGGGGATCGAGCCCCACGCCACCCTGGATCACGGCATGACGACCTCGTTCTACTATACGGACCCAGACGGTAACAGCGTGGAGCTGCAGCACGACAACTTCGGCGACTGGGAGAAGTCCAGGGAGTGGATGAGATCCTCGCCGCAGATGGTAGCGAACCCAATTGGGGTTCCCGTCGATCCGGAGAAGATGATCGAGGCGCGTAAGGCGGGAGCTTCGGTTGAGGAGATACATGAGCGGGCGTACGCCGGCGAGTGGCCAGCGGAGTTCGACCCACGCGTGCCACTGTAGAGCCCTGATAGGTCCGAAAGGAGAGAAGATGAACACTTCAGATGAGAACAAGGACATCTCGCGTCGTGCAGATGAGGAGCTTTTCAATCGGGGGAATCTGAGCATAGCAGACGAGCTTTTCGCCTCTAACTTCGTATACCATGATCCCGTCAGTCATGAGGAGTGGCGCGGCCCTGAGAGCGTCAAGAGCTACGCTACCATGTTGCGTGTAGCTTTCCCGGACTTACATCAGACTATAGAGGAGCAGATCGCTGAGGGAGACAAGGTAGCTTACCGTTGGACAGCTCGCGGTACGCACCAGGGCGAGTTTATGGGCATAGCTCCAACAGGCAATCGGGTGGAGATGACGGGAATCTCCATAGCCCGTTTGATCGACGGCAAGATCGAAGAAATCTGGGAGAACTACGACGCCCTAGGCATGATGCAGCAGCTCGGCATCGTCCCCTCGTCAGAGCAAGCTGGAACTGAAAGCTTCGTAGCTTGACGTGTCAACAGTAGGTAGGGCTGGACCTTAGTGGCTCCGGCCCTACTTAGCGTCTTCGGGTCTCTACTTGGTGGCCAGAGAAGACTTGCTCGAGGACGTACCACTCATCGCATGGTTCCCGAGCTCGGGTAGTAAACAACCCTTATGGAAAGTTAGCCGGTGAAGCTTCGCTGAGGATTTGGTGGCGGCAAAGGCGGGCGAACACGACGCTGCGAGGCGTCATTTGGCAGCCTACGCGCCTCACGCAGCGCCTCTGACAAAACAGGCGTCCTTGGATCAAGCTACAATTGGGCGGTGACTCGTAGGATGAATAGGTCGGCGTGGCACTCGGTGTCGCTACCTGCGGTCGTATTCGCCTTGTGCTTTATCCTGCTGGGCTGGATCGCCAGCCATTCTATTGCCTACACGCTCGCCGACCTCATACCGCATGACCACCACTACCAACACGGCGAGGAACACATTCATGGCTACCTGGGCGAGCTGAAGCTCGCGGGCGGTGGTGGGCTCGTGCTTGCCTTCGCCCTCGCGCTGCGGGTGTTCTTCCGACACGGGTCGTTCGGCGAATGGCTAGGCGAGGGCGGCGTGGCGGGTACTCGCAAGCAGATCGCGCTAGCTACGATACTGCCCGCTGCGGTCTTTGTCCTCATCGAGCACCTGGAGCGCCTGGCCGTGGGGACGGGCACCACCCCTTCCGCCCGGTTGCTCGCGGTAGGCGTCCTGGTACAGCTGGTCGTGGGAGTACTGTGCTTGGCGTTCGTGCGCGTAACCCTGCGCGTAGCCGAGAGGGTTATCCGCTCAATGTCTCGGCGTCGTCGTCTTGCCCGGCCAAGCCGGCAATTTACCGGCCCCG
>JALZFP010000251.1 GCA_030861485.1 Actinomycetota bacterium
CTACAGCGGCTTGCAATGACATTGCACCATGCAGCCTCGCTCTTTGGTCTGGCCCGCTCGTGACGGCCTCCGTTGCCTGCCCGGGGGTCTTCCGAACAACCGTTATGCACCCACGATACGTGGTGGGGCAACCTCA
The DNA here is from genome assembly GCA_030861485.1 of Actinomycetota bacterium. Lineage (GTDB taxonomy): Bacteria > Actinomycetota > Rubrobacteria > Rubrobacterales > Rubrobacteraceae > Rubrobacter_F. The sequence goes on from JALZFP010000251.1 coordinate 137, forward strand.
CTGCAAGGTACTGTAGAAGGCTTCGGCGGGCGCGGTGGTTTCGGTCGTCGCCCCGCCCTGATAGTCGTGGACATGACTTTGGGTTTTACTGACCCCGAGTCACCGCTCGGTAGCGAACTCGATAGTCCGATAGAAGTAATACGGAAGCTCCTCAGAGCGGAGCTCCGGGCGGAGATCCCGGTGATCTTTACTACCGTCGCCTACCGCGAGAGCGACAAAACCACCGCCGCGGCGTTCATAGACAAAGTCCCGGCCCTACTTATACTTTGGAGGCCGGGAGCCGCTGGGCGGAGATCGCCCCAAGAATCGCGCCCCGCGAGGCCCCGATCGAGGTGCTGGATGAGCTACCGCAGTTCGGCGAGTTCGTAGACATTATCGGGCTGCCGAAGATACAAAAACTTGAAGAACGTTTCGCAGACGAAGAGGTTCGAATTTCCCCTTAGAGTCGAAGAGTCGAGGGGCGGAGCAAGCCGGGACGACGTAACGCAGGGTAGAAAGGTGCTCTAAAGAATTCCTACCAAGGAGCCCTACTCGGGCTCAGCGGGGTTCACCACATTACCCACCGTCCACGCGGCTCTCCTCAGACTTTTCCTTTGTTTGGTGGTGGAAGCTATAATGGAGTTATCGGAAAGAGATGGGGAAAGGGGCCGCCGGCCGGCGGCTCGGGGTAGGAGCTATGAAAGGGGCAAGAGTTTGACCGAGAAGGCGCAAGCGACGGAGAACGGTAAGGCCCAGACCGATGGTGGCGATAGCCTAACGGTGACGGACAACCGCACCGGCGAGAGCTACGACATTGAGATCACCGACGGCACCGTGCGGGCGATGGATTTTCGCCAGATCAAAGTCTCCGACGATGACTTCGGCTTAATGACCTATGATCCCGGTTTCACCAACACGGCGAGCTGCCGCAGCGCCATCACGTATATAGACGGCGAGAACGGCATCCTGGAGCATCGCGGCATACCTATCGAGCAGCTGGCTGAGAACTCGAACTTCCTGGAGGTTTCGTATCTACTGCTCTACGGTCACCTGCCGACCGAGGACCAGTTGAGCCAGTGGGTCCATGAGGTCACCCACCACACCTACGTTCACGAGAACATCAAGGACTTCATGAACGGGTTCAGGCACGACGCCAACCCGATGGGGATGCTACTCGCCTCGGTCGGCGCGCTCTCGACCTTCTACCCGGAGGCCCGGGAGGTGGGCGACGAGTACCAGCGACACGTCTCGGCGGTGCGTTTGATCGCCAAGATGCCCACCCTCGCGGCCTTTGCCTACCGGCACTCCATGGGCCTCCCCTACGTCTACCCGGACAACAATCTCTCCTACACCGGCAACCTGCTCTCGATGATGTTCAAGATGTCCGAGCCCCGTTACGAGCCCGACCCCAGAATCGAGAAGGCGCTCGACGTGCTCTTTATCCTCCACGCCGACCACGAGCAGAACTGCTCGGCGGCGGCGGTGAGGGTCGTGGGGAGCGCCATCAACGACCCCTTTACCTCGTTGGCCGCCGGCATCGCCGGGCTCTACGGACCCTCCCACGGAGGCGCAAACGTGGCCGTTCTCAAGATGCTCCAGAAGATCGGCAAGGTCGAGAACATCCCCGACTTTCTCGAAGGCGTTAAGCAGGGCGAGGAGCGGCTCATGGGCTTCGGCCACCGGGTCTACAAGAACTACGACCCGCGCGCCCGCATCATCCGGGGCCACGTCGACGAGGTCCTGGAGGCCACTAGCAAGGAGAGCCAGCTCCTCGATATCGCCATAGAGCTGGAGAAGCACGCCCTCGACGACGAGTATTTCACCAGCCGCAAGCTCTACCCCAACGTGGACTACTGGTCGGGGATTATCTACGAGGCGATGGACATCCCGACCGATGCCTTCACCGTGATGTTCGCCATAGGGCGCACCCCTGGTTGGATGGCCCAGTGGCTAGAACTGATGAACGACGAAGAGTTCAGGATTGCCCGGCCGCGGCAGATCTACACTGGTCCCCACGACGTCGATTACGTAGCCATAAACGAGCGCGACGGCTCTTAATATTTCTTTGCCCACAACCGCGCCGCCCGGACGATCGTCCGGGCAGCTTTTGTTTTGGAAAGTCGATAACTGTCGCTGGCGGCGGTTAGCGGGCAACCCTCCGCTCACTGGGTTTCGGCGTCCCACAGAGCATCCGGGAGCGACGACCGTGGGCCGGTGTAACGTATGTTTATCTCTCGGTGATGGCGGGGTAGGTTGATACTGCGAAAGCAAATGGCCTAAGGAGGCGTGAGGTATGGCCAACGACGAGCGGCTGAGGGAACTCGAGGAGAGATACGAGGGCTACACGGTCTACGACAACACAGGCTCTCGAATAGGCAAGGTGGATGACCTCTTTGTGGACGAGACCGACCGCGAGGAGTACATTGGCGTCAAGATGGGGCTCTTCGGTCTCAGTGGGACGACGTTGATACCAATGGAGATCGTTCGCGTCAACGATCAGGAGCGCACCATAGAGGTCTCCGAGTCTAAAGACCGCGTCAAGGACGCGCCGCACTTCAGCGATGACGATGACGTAACCCCCGATTTCGAGGAGAGGATCCGGCGTCACTTTGGCCTCGAGAGCCTCGAGTCCTCCACGGATCGTGGCTCCTACGGCAG
>JALZFP010000252.1 GCA_030861485.1 Actinomycetota bacterium
GCTCTCTAAGGCCTCCGTCCATGTCCATGAAGACGACCCCGGCCTTTTCCCACTCCTCCTTGAGGGAGTGGTAGACGACCTCGGATTCGTACTGGGCGCCGACGCCGGCCAGGATATCGCGCTCCGCTTGCGGGATGCCCAGCTTATCGAAGGTGTTCTTGATGTCGTCCGGCACGTCGTCCCAAGAGCGTCCCTGGTTCTCCATCGGACGTATGTAGTAGTAGATGTCGTCGAAGTCTAGCTCGTTGAGGTTGCCGCCCCACTGTGGGACCGGCTTCTCCTGGAAAGACTTGAGGGCGTTGAGGCGGAACTCGAGCATCCACTCGGGCTCGTTTTTGTGCACGGAGATCATGGTCACAATCTCCTCGTCGATACCCTTGCGCGGTGTCTTGAAGAAGTACTCCTCCGGATCCCTGAAGCCGTACTTATACTCTTCGAGCCCAAGCTCCTTGATAGTCTGATCTTCGGGCATTCTCTCCTCCTTCTTTAGGCGGCGGAGCCAAACTCCTGCCGGACCCAGTCGTATCCCTTGTCTTCGAGCTCCTCGGCGAGCTCCTTGCCGCCGGAGGTTACGATTAGACCGTCTAGCATGACGTGGACGTGATCAGGCTCAATATACCGCAGGATCCTCTGGTAATGCGTGATTATCACCGCACTGAACTCAGGTCCCCTGAGCTCGTTGACGCCCCTGGCGACGACCTGCAAGGCGTCTATGTCGAGACCGGAGTCCGTCTCGTCCATGATGGCGAGCCTGGGGTCGAGCATGAGCATCTGTAGGATCTCGTTGCGCTTCTTCTCGCCGCCACTAAACCCCTCGTTTAGGTACCTTTCGGCGAATCTGGGGTCCATCTGCATAATGCGCATCTTCTCCTGCAGGAGCTTGTACATCTCCATCGGAGGTAACTCCTTCTCGCGCACGGAGTTGACGGCGGTGCGCATGAAGTTCGCCACGGAGACGCCGGGCACCTCACTCGGGTACTGAAACGCGAGGAACATCCCGAGCCGGGCCCGCTCGTCGGGCTCGAGCTCCAACACGTCCTGCCCCTCGAAGGTAACGCTACCCTCTGTTACCTCGTAACGCGGGTGACCCATTAGCACATTTGAGAGCGTGCTCTTGCCGGAGCCGTTGGGGCCCATGATCGCGTGTATCTCACCCTTGCCGACCTCGAGGCTGAGACCCTTGAGGATCTCGTTGCCATCGATCTGAGCGTGCAAATTTTCTATCTTTAGCATCGAACCCCTACCGTCATCTGGTGAAACTTTGCCTGGTAAAACTTTGCTACTTCAGCTCGGTTCAATAATAGCACAAACCTCCTTACAAAATCGGAGAAAGAAAAACAGGAATTCTTCTTATAGTCACGCGGAACTGGCTTGTTTAAGCGAACTTATACCCACAACATAGCTACGAGGGCGCTTATTGAAAGCCATTCCTGGTGGGCGTCCGCACGAGTCAGCTTGTAACAGTTGCCGTGACCTGGACGACCCTCTTATTGAGAATCGTTCCCGGTAAGCCCTAAACGGTAAGCCCTAAAGAATAAGGAGTATGGTGGCTTCTCCCGCGAAGAGCGGCGCGTCCTCCTTCGCGTTGCGGGAGAGGTAGCCGAGAGCCAGGGTGCGGCCGTCCATGATCAGGGGCGCGATGCTGGTTATAGTGCCCACTTGTTTTTCTTCCTGGAGGATGGGTGTGCCGGGGGAGGGGAGAGGACCTTCTATCTCCAGCCGGTGCAGGGTGCGGTTCGGGCGGCCGCGATAGTACATCTTCGCGACGGTCTCCTGGCCAGGGTAGCAGCCTTTGGAGAAGCTCACGGCCCTGTCGAGGATTCCGGCTTCGGCGGGGAAGTTCTCGGGGGTGATGTCTGTGCCGAAGCGGGGTAGACCTGCTTCTATGCGGGCAGTCTCGTAGGATTCAGGGCTTACCGGCTCCGCTCCGGCCCGCTCTAGGTGCTCCCTTACGGCCCGTAAAGCTGCTTCCGGTCCCAGGAGGTCGAAGCCGGGTACGGGAGCCGCGACACCCGCGGCGAGAACCTTCGTGCCACTTACCTCGATTTCGGTAGACTCGTGTTCGGAGAGGCGAAGGTCGTCGAGGAGTTCGTAGGCGCGGGGACCGTAGAGGCCAAGACTGCCCCACGACACGTTCTTCAACGAGAGGTCTTCGATCTCGACGCGGGAGAAGGGGGCGTAGCGGCTCAGGATCTCGCGCGCCGCCTCAGCACCTTCAGGCTCGGTGTCCACTAGTACGTCCTCGCTGCTCTTGAGGACGCGCAGGTCAGTCTGGACCCTGCCCTTAGGGTTCAAGAGCGCCGCGTAGACGCCGAGGTTGGCCTCCTTCGGTAACTCGTTGGTGAGAATGGCATCGAGCATCCCTACAGGGTTCCTGCCGGTGAGCCGCAGCACGATCCTGTCGTAGCGGTCCACGAGGCCGGCTCCCTCTTTAAGGGCTTCGTACCCGGCGTTGTCCCTCCTGCTGGGGCGGTGATCCTGCCGCGGCGTGTTCCTGAGTCGTTTCGCTTGGGTATTCTCCATAAGAGTATTCTAAACCGTGAGGAGGCAGGTAACGTGGCAAAGGTCGTGGTGCTCGACGTGGATGGGACGCTGATGGACACGAACTACCTGCACACCGAGGCGTGGGCGCAGGCCTTTGAGGCGGCCGGCCTCCAGGTACCGCCACGGGTGCAAATTCATAAACTGATAGGCAAAGGCTCGGATCTGCTCGTGGGAGAGTTTGTCGAGGATGAAGAGGCTGTTGAGAAGGTGACGGAGTTGCACAGCGAGATCTACAGCGAGATGCAGCGGCACGGCTACCCGCTACCCGGTGCGAAAGCACTTATTCAATCGCTCTCCGAGCGTGGTTACGAGGTCTGGTTCGTCACCAGCGCCAAGGACGAGGAGCTGGAGCTCCACAAGGAGCGGCTCGAGCCTAAAGGCAAGATAGCCGGGATCGTTAACTCCAGCCAGGTTGAGAACTCTAAGCCCGCCCCCGACATCTTTGAGGAGACCTTGCGTAGGGCCGGGGCCAAACCGGAGGATACTGTCTCCGTGGGAGACGCGGTGTGGGACGTCGAAGCGGCCAAGAAAGCGGGGATAAAGACGATAGGGGTTCTCACCGGAGGGGCCTACTCGGCCGAGGAGCTAAAAGAGGCCGGCGCCGAGGAGGTCTACGAGAACTGCGCCGCCCTGCTCGATACCAACTTTCCTGAAGACTATTAGCGGCTACCCGCGGAAGTGGCGTACTGCCTCCTACCTCCGGCGCCAGAGGCGTAGCTGACTTGTCGCCACCATTTCTGTATACTGCGGGCGCAGTCGAAGGTGGGTTACGCTCAGGGAACGCCGCCCGTTGGACTAGGGCGGCGCTTTCGCTGACACGGCCCAGAGAAGAGAAAGGCGGGCTTCAGGATATGCCCCAAGGAACGGTCAAGTGGTTCAACGACGAGAAGGGCTACGGCTTTATCTCCCCGGACGAGGGTGGCGAGGACCTCTTCGTGCACTACTCCGGGATAGCCGGCGGCGGGTTTAAGTCCCTGGAGGAGGGCACGAAGGTCTCCTACGAGGCGACGCAGGGCAAGAAGGGGATGCAGGCGGAGAACGTCTCTCCCGTCTAACGATCGGACGCCCAACCGCTAGCGTGAGGGCCGGGGCGTACACTCCGGCCCTCACTTTTTGCCGAAGACCCACTAACCGCTCCCCGAGCCGCTCTCCCGGAGGGCGGCTCGGGCATCAGCATACACCCGGGGCAGGGAGAGCCCGTTCTCCCGGGCGAGCCGTACGGCGTCGGCGTACTCTGGGGCTGCGACGAAGTCCTCCCCGTCGATGCTCCCGACCTTTACGCTGCACCTCCCGTACGGTAGCTCGACCTCTACGAGCCGGCGTTCGGCGACCGTCCGCCCCACGCGAAGGTGACGGAGGCCGAGAGCCCCGGTCTCCCGCATGAGGAGCCGGGCGAACCTCTCGCGCTCGGGACTCTGCGTGAGGGCGCAGACCTTGTAGGCGCCGCGGCCCTTTTTCATGGTTATGGCCTCGAGCCAGGCGTCGAGCGCCCCGGCTTCGAGGAGCTTCTCGACCGCCGCCCCAAGGAACTCGCCTGGCGCGTCGTCCACGTTTGCCTCCAGGAGCTCCACGTCCCCTGCAACACCTTCTAGCTCGCCCACCACGGCCCTCAAGATGTTCGGGGCGTGCCGGAGGGTGGCCCGCCCGGCCCCGTAGCCTACCCCGCGCAGCACCATTGGGGGAGTTGCGTCGCTGAAGGTTCCGCCCGTCAAGCTAGCCATGAGTGCTGCGCCGGTGGGAGTCGTGGTTTCTGCAGGCTCTTCGGTCCAGCGCACCTGCGAGCCTCTGAGGACCTCTAGCGTAGCGGGGGCGGGGACCGGGAGGGGGCCGTGGGTGGAAGAGACGGTCCCTGTCCCCATCGGCAGGGGAGCGCAGCTTACGGTCTCCGCCCCGAGGAGTTCGAGGGCTATACAGCTCCCGACCACGTCCACGATCGAGTCCACCGCCCCGATCTCATGAAAGGTGACATCCTCGGGCGCTACACCGTGCACGGCGCCCTCGGCCTCCGCCAGGAGCCTGAAAGCATCCATAACCCTCCGCGTGGCCCGTTCGGGCAGGCCGGCCTCTTCCACGAGGCGTCGGATATCGGCGAAGCTGCGATGGGTGCTCTGCTCGGGGTGTTCTACCGTTATGCGGAGCGCCCGCACCCCGCTGGCCTCTACGTTTTCGGTGTGGAACTCGAACGGTACTCCTAGAGCCTCAAGCCTATACGAGACTTCAGCGAGCGACGCCCCGGCGGCGGTGAGGGCGCCTAAAGTCATGTCGCCGGCGGCCCCGCCGACGGGTTGGAAGTGAACGTGGACGGGTTGGGGCGTCCTACTCCTGGTCGCCCCAACCACCGACCACTTTACGGGCCATCAGGAGGGTGCCGGTGAGCAGGATAGCCAGAAGGAAGAGAGGGCGTGGATCGCTCTTGACGGCTTCGGTAAGGGGTGCGGTGTCGCCGTTCTTAGGGACTTTGCGGGCTAGGGAGAGCTGGCGGTTGAAGGAGTCTACCAACTCCTGCCGCTTGGCATTGAGGTTCGCCTTGGCCCGGTCCACGGCCTGTCGGAGGCGTTGCCTCACGGTTTGCTTGACCTGCTCGGCGACAACCTGGGGTTCGATATGCTTGCGGAGATCGGCCATATCCGGAGACATGCGGCTCCGGATTTCGAACATCTCCCGTTCTATGCGCTCCGGTGTGTCGCTCATGACCTAAGCTGCCCCTTCAACCACGCTATGTTCTGCTGGAGGGCGGCGATTGTCCGGTGGGGCTTTGGGTCCACCGTCCGCAACCTGCCGGCACCTGCTCCGGCGAGCCCTCCTCCTATCAGGAGAAGTATAACAGCGTCTATGCCCGCCGCGACCCACAAAGGGAAGCCCAAAGCGTACATGATGTACATCCCGGTCAGGAGGAAAAAGACCAGGAACAATAGCAAGAACACAGCCCCGGTGACCAGGAGGCCCACGGCGATCCCGGCCTTCCGGCCGACGGGGACCATCTCCGTCCGTGCCAACTCGACCTGTTTGTTGACTAGCTCCTGCAACTGCGGCCGGAGCGCCTCGATTATCTCCTTGATGCTCCTATCGGAGGGTGGAGGACCCTCCCTCAACTCCTCGGAGAATCTCTCTACACTTTCCTGCTGCTGCGTCACCCGAGCGCCCCTTTCCTATCAGATCTCAGAAAGACCCGAAATAGATACCCCTACCCGTTCATCGGTAATCTTCCTGCCCGGAAGATAGCATAAGGCACTTATAGAGTTATGTCTTGGTGTATCATAAGGTACCTGTACCCCGTGGCGCTCGTACCCTGTTGGGGGAGCGTGGGGGCATCTTGACCAGAGCGGAGAGGAGAGATGAAGCTCTACAGAGCTTTGGGCATCGAGAGGGGGGAGGTGGTCGCCTTCGTGGGGGCTGGAGGGAAGTCGAGCGCGATCCTCCAGGTTGCTGGAGAGCTGAAGGAGGAGGGCGTTAAAGTTCTGGTCGCCCCGACCACAAAGATGTTCGTGAGCGAGGCCGAGAGGGTAGGACGGATCCTGACCTCCGAAGATAGAGACGAGCTACGCACAGAGGCCGCGAAAGCCCTCTCTGTAGAAGGAGCCGCCGTCGTCGCGAGCTCCATCCTCTCCAAGGACCGGATCGGTGGCGTTGAGCCGGCGTGGATTCCAGCCCTTGCCCTTGAGGACGGAGTTACGCTCGTGGAGGCCGACGGATCCCGCCGACGCCCCTTGAAGGGCACGGCGGAACACGAGCCCTTCCTCCCTGAGGGAGCCACCCTTGTGGTCGCCGTGGGTGGCACCCGCGCCCTGGGCGAGCCTCTCGAAGAGGAGCGCGTCCACCGCCCGGAGGTCTTCTCCAAGCTCACCGGAATCAGCCCCGGCCACACCATAGGAGCCCAAGCCTTCGCCCGGGCGCTCCTCGC
>JALZFP010000271.1 GCA_030861485.1 Actinomycetota bacterium
CATGGCGCATGCCCACGAAGAGGTCGTGGAGATGGTGGGCTTCGCCTCCGCCCTTGTAGTGAACATCGGCACGCTGGACCCGAGTTTCGTCGAGGCAGCATTGATCGCCGGTAGGAGGGCCAACGAGGGGGGCATTCCGGTGGTCATGGACCCGGTAGGCGCCGGGGCGACGTCTTTTCGTACCGAGACCGCCGAGCGTCTCCTCTCCGAGATCGAGATAGCTGCCGTCTGCGGCAACGCTGGCGAGATAGCTACTCTGGCCGGTCTCTCCGCCGAGGTGCGCGGCGTCGAGAGCCTCTCGGGCGATGCGGAGGTTGCCGCATGCAAGGCCGCCGGTGCTTTAGGAGTAACCGTCGCCGCCACCGGCGAGACCGACTATGTGAGCGATGGGGAGCGTACTCTGGCCGTCTCGAACGGCCATCCCCTTATGGGCCGCGTAGTGGGAAGCGGCTGCGCCTCGACCGCGTTGATCGGGTGCTTCGCCTCCGTCGGAGGGGCGGGAGCCGAGACCGTAGCGGAGGCACTCGCCTACTTCGGAAGGGCGGGGGAGGTCGCCGCCAAAGGGGCGGAGGGCGGCGGCACCTTTGAGCCCCGGCTCCTCGACGCCCTCGCCGGGCTCGCCGAAAACCCTAACGGGCTTGACGATGCGCTGCGGGTTAAGGAGGTGTCTGGAGGCTGATCGTACCTCTGGCGTGCCTCCGCGGGCATAAGCGGATGGATACAGGATCCCGCGAGGTAGCTGCTAGTATGATTTTAAGATTATGCCCGAGCTCGCAAAAGTACTGGACCGAACGGAGCACCGTCCTTACCCTCTCCCAGATGGCTCGTGGGTCTTGCGCATGCGGTGGCGAGACCTGCTCTTTATGCACTGGCGCGTGCCGGAGGAGGTCTTGCGGCCCCTGATCCCTCAGGCGCTAAGGCTCGACTCTTTCGACGGATCGGCGTGGCTGGGCGTGGTACCCTTTCGTATGGAGAGCGTTAGGCCCCGCTTCCTGCCGGCGGTCCCCTGGCTGTCCAGCTTCCCGGAGCTCAACCTACGCACTTACGTTACGCACGAGAACAAGCCCGGTCTCTGGTTCTTTAGCCTCGATGCCCACAATCCCGTGGCCGTCCGCCTCGCCCGTGCCACATTCGGGCTACCCTACTTCGACGCCAAGATGTCCTGCAGGGTAAGTAGAGATGCGGTGCACTACAGGAGCGTGCGCACCCAAAAGGGAGCGCTGCCCGCCAGGTTCGTCGCCTCCTACCGTCCTGTAGGAGAGCAGTTCGGGTCCTGTACTGGTACGCTAGAGAGCTTCCTCACCGAACGCTACTGTTTGTATAGTGCGGGTGTCAACGGGGAGAGACACGTGCGGCGCGGCGACATACATCACGAGCTCTGGCCCTTGCAGAGGGCTGAGGCCGAGGTCGAGGAGCTCGAGATGACCTCCCAGATCGGAGTGACGCTGCCGGAGACGGAGCCCCTTTTACACTACGCTCGTCGCCTTGACGTCGTCGCCTGGGCGCCCAAGCGCATAACCACATGAACCCCAGAGAACGTCTCCAGAACGCACGCCTTCTGCTCGTCACCGATCCCCGGCCGGATCTGACCTCCAGAGTCGAAGCGGCCGTACGCGGCGGTGTAGACATGGTGCAGCTCAGGGACAAGCGCGCCTCGCGCGAGGAGCTGCTCCCGCTGGCCGCGGAGCTCAAGGAGATCTGTGAAGAGGCGAGCGCCATCTTCACCGTGAACGACGATGTGGAGCTTGCCCGGCACTGTGAAGCGCACGGCGTCCACCTCGGCCAGGAGGATGCCTCCCCGGAGGACGCGCGCGAGGCTTTGAGCATGAAGGTCGTAATTGGGCGGTCGGCCTCCAGTGTTGAGGAAGCCCTGGAGGCTGTCCGTGAGGGTGTGGACTACCTCGGTGTAGGGACCGTTTATGCTACGCCGACCAAGCCAGACGCAGATGTAAGAGGTCCTTGGCTCCTGCGGGAGATCTCCCGCGCCAACATACTCCTGCCCTGGTTCGCCATCGGCGGGATAACGTTGGAGACCGCCTACGAGGCCGCAGAAGCGGGCGCGCGGGGCTTTGCGGTCGTGCGGGCCGTGCTCGACGCCGAAGACCCCGAGACCGCCGCTCGGGAGCTCCGTTCGTGCCTCGAAACCCGGGGAAGTTCTGTACACCGTCCACACTAGCAGTGCCCCGCCTTACAGTCACTGCTGTAAAGTAGAAAAGGCTATCTTATAGGGGGTTCCGAGAAGAACCATTCTCGGAAGTTCGGTTAATAGCTGAGGGTTGTAGCCTTGCCGAAGGACTCCGTGTCGGAGCGGAGACAGTGCCTTTGATTACAGAAGGACTTGCCTTCTCTAGGGCTGTTGGTTAAGTTAGCACTAGATAAAGGTGAAGTGTGTGCTTCGCTTTGGAGGGAAAAGGGATTGCTTGAGTAGAGAAGATGCGGTAGGAGACACCGAAGGACCCAATGGTCGACCGAATGATCAGCGGCGCACAGTAACTCCTGGGCACTCGTCGCCTGACCAAACCTCAGAGCCCTCGGACCGCTCGTTGGCCTCCCAAGAAGATCACACTACGTCTGTAGATGCGACCTCGGAGTCGGGGGCGCCAAGCGAGTCCGAGGAGCGCACCAAGAAACTCCTTGCGGCGTACCAAGGAACGCTTGAGGTGGCTGAAGACCTTCCAGCAGTTGTTTGGGTACGGTGGGGCGACAAGGGTCTTTTGCGCTTTTTGAAGGTTCCCTATTTCCGGTGGTTCCTCCGATACTTCCTCACCCATCACATAAATAAGAGCTTGAGCGCCCTCAACCGACGCCGCCACGCCATTGCCGCGTTAGCCAACGAGCCCGACGCCAACAAGGCGAATCGCGAAACCGTGAAGCTCTACCTACAATCTCTTCCGCCGCCGCCGTATAAAAAATTGGCCTTCGCAGTTGTCATTGGAGCGGTGCTGGTGGCGCTCCCGCTACGAGGCTTCGGCAATGTGCTCGACGTGCTTCCCCTGGTAGGAGCAATGATGAGGGTCGATGTTACTTATATGTCTAGAGCATTTTCCGGCGCCGATTTCGGGGACACGGTGCGGGCAACGATCGTCCTGCTATTGGCGCTCTCCGTCGTGGCATCGTTGCTGACCTCCCCGTTCGGATTGAAACGCCTGCTTTTTAACCTGTACCCACCGAGCAAGGAGCGCATTGCTTCCACCGCGGCTAGGG
>JALZFP010000331.1 GCA_030861485.1 Actinomycetota bacterium
ACCGCCACGGCTTCCCCGAGGTCACTCGAGGCTACCCGACGAGTACCCCATCCGGGAAGGAGGCAAACGGTCGGACAGGGAGCCGTTGGTCCGGCAGACGACCGGGAGACGCTCTCTACGCAAAAGAGCCAACCCTGCCCGGGCCGGCTTCACCGGGTTCGGAGACCGTTTCGAGGAGGCGAGGGGCATCTCCTTTGTACTAGGCTCTGTCTGCAACCGTATATTCGCAACTGGAGCGCCACGATAACTAGCAGCGCCTGTGGCAGTTTTAGGCTCGCTTCCACCGAATCGCGTGTACCCTTTGAATCCTCCCAGGCGTGCGCCTGCGCCGCGGTAGCCTTACCGAGAGTTGCCTCAGGCAATCGCGCTTCTTCTAGTATCCGACACACCGGCAGCCCCGAAGCGGCTTCCGTCCAACCACTGTAATTAAACAGCGAGATAAGCGCCGCGGCTTCGTATACCCCCTGCTCGCCCCAACCTGCTGCTCGTAAGTCCTCAATGTCGGAGTCCTCGACCATACTGGTTTCTGTGTTAACTTCTTGGCATGGCCCAAAGCCCAGCATCGCCCAGATCTTCTTATCCAGATCGTACTGGGGACCGGTGGATGCGAACTCCGCGCTTGCCCGCCGGACGGCCCGCTCCGTCAGCCGCTCGAAGGGGGTAGCCTCGTGGCGCTGACCTGTGGTCAAGACGAAGGGCATCAGCTTGCCGCCCCCCTCCGCCTGTAGGAGGTTACCTAGGTGGGAAAGTCGCCCCGAGTGCGCCCATTATTCGTCGGTTAAGTAAGTCTCCTCTTCTCGCAGCGACGAGCGTACCCTGGATAGGGCTAAACGCGCCCTAGTTCCAGTTGAAGGTGCTCAGGAGGTTCGAGAAGTCGTCGGTCCAGGCCGCGGTGTCGGGGTCGAGCTCGCAAGGCTGCCACCGCCCGTTTTCGGCCATGCTACCGAAGTCTCCGTCCTCACGAGCCATCATCACCCAGTGGGAGATGAACTTGCCCGGCGGGCCTTGCTCTACGTCGTTCTGGGCGCGGCAGGCGAGCCCAGTGTCCTGAGCTACGTTTCCGAGCACTGGCTCAAGCTCCAGGTGGCGGTTGGAGATGTGCACGAGCAAGACCCCGTTCTCCTTGAGCTTGTCAAAGTACAGGTCGATGGCCTCCCGCGTCATCAGGTGGACGGGTATAGCGTCCGAGGAGAAGGCATCCGCCACGATGATCCCGTACTCGTCGTCGGGGGCTTCGGCCAGGGAGAGACGGGCGTCGCCCAGAACCACTTCTTTCTGGCCCGGACAGTCGCGCAGGTAGGTGAAGAGGCTCTCGTTGCGCGCGATCGACTCGATCAGGGGATCTATCTCGTAGAAGGTCATCTGTTGTCCGGCCTTGTTGTAGCAGGCCATGGTGCCCGTTCCCAAGCCGATCACGGCGGGCCGCGACGTCACCTCTTCTGGTAAGGCGTCGAAGGCCTGCCCTACAGGGCCCGTATTATCGTAGTAGGTGGTGGGGACGGGTGGGTTGGTCCCGAAGGCCTGGGCGCCGTGGTTGGTGTTGCCGAAGATGAGCGTGTGGCGCTGCTCGTCGCCCGTGACCCTGTAGACCCCGAAGAAGCTGCGGTCCTCGAAGAGCGAGGTCTCGCCGTTGGCAAAGGTGACGGCCACTATGAGCGCCGCGATACCCAGGCCGAAGCGGATCGGACGGCTGGAGATGTAGGCGAACCACAGGCACGCCAGACCGGCGCCAAGCCCGATAAACAGCTGCCAGACGGTCGGCCTGTCGAAGATGGAATCGAAGGTCCCCTCGTCCACGGCGAATCCGAGCGCCACCATCAGGCCCCCGAGGGCCAGGGGCAACACGAAGTCCAGCACCAGAGATAGCTGGCGTCCCCTGCCGCTGCCGCTACTCGTCATCCGCTCCTCTTCGTCGCCGCGACGTGCCTCGTCCCGACTATCGCGCTCGCCCCGGACGAGACGCGCCAGGAGCAGCCCCGGAAGGAACAGGCACGCCATTATTATCATCAGGGGGTATTCGATGACCGTGTCGAAGGCGACCGGTGCCACCAGCGCGTTGAAGACGCCGCCGAGGACGCCTCCTACCGACACCCACAGGTAGAACTCCGTCAGGTGCCGCGCCGGCGGCCTGTCCCGCGCCACCTCCCCGTGCAGGACCATGGTGATTACGAAGAAGCCTGCGAAATGCACCAGTATCGTCGCCCAGTAGGGGTTGCGCAAGACGTCGGTCAGTGTGGTGATGACTAGAAACGCTATCATTATCGGCAGCGCCGCGACCATTGCCTTATGCACCGCGTCCGGCATCCTCTGGCTTGGCGAGAAGACGATAACGAACGAGAAGAGGTACAAAGAGAGCGGTATCACCCACAGCAGCGGGACTGGCGAGATGTCAGTGGTTATAAAGGCCGTTACCCCCAGCATCAGGCTCGACGGCACAAACGTCAACCCCACCCACCGGGCCCGGCGCAGCCAGGTTGGCCTGCCAGAGAGACGGCCCGCCGGGGCTTCCAAGGAAGGGTCCGCAGTGAGCGGAGAGCCGCCCCCGCTGACCGGGTCCCCGCTCAGGGACTCCGCCTCCTCCTCTTCCTGGGCCGGCGCCGGCTCCGAGCGC
>JALZFP010000298.1 GCA_030861485.1 Actinomycetota bacterium
CGTGGGAGTCGTAGCGGGCGGCGGTGGAGGTTTCGGGCACGATCACGTGCAGCGCGTTTTCGGCGACGGAGAACTCCTCAGGGGTTTTGGCGACGAGCTCGCCGTCCACGTTCACCTGGAGGGCGGGGTCCGTCTCCACCCGGATGCGTCTGGTGCGAAAGTGGTCCACGCCCTCGTTCTTTACGAAGTCGCCGCTCTTTATGTACCGGGCAACGCCCATCAGGTCGCGTCTGCGCCCTAGTTTTAGGGCGTAGACGTCCAACGCCTTGTCGTCCATCCCAGCTTCGGGGGCGACCACCATCCCCCCGCCGTAGAACCGGCCGTTTCCGACGGCGACCTGCAACAGGCGCCCGTAGTCCACCGATTGGTGGTCCCCATCCGGGAAAGAGAGCCGGGCGGCGAAAGGCTCGTGCTTGAAGAAGGCTTTTAAGGCCGCCACCGGGTAGGCCAGAGGGCCTATGCTCTTCTTGAGCTGGGGCGAGAGCTGGCGCGTCACCTCCGCCGCCAGGCCGACCGAGGCCACGTTCACGTAGAAGTTGTCCCCCGCGAGCCCAAGGTCCACGTCAACGACCTTGCCGTGGGCGATAGTTTCGCAGGCTGCTCGTAGGTCTTCGGGGATCTCCAGCGTCCGGGCGAAGTCGTTAGCGGTGCCCAGAGGCAGAAGGGCCAGGGTCGAGTGGTGGTGAGCTAGGAAGTCTACCGTCGAGGAGACCGAGCCGTCCCCGCCGCCGAGGATGATTGGGTCGTGCCCCTCGCCTACGGCCTCTCTGACCGTCTCCGGCAAGCGGGCCGGGTCGTGGAGGGCGTAGCTCGCCCCGACCTCCACCCCGAGAGATGAGAGGAGCTTTGCAGCCTTCTCGAAGGCCTTCTCCCCGGTGCGCGAACGCGCGTTCACTATGAGGGCCGCGCCGTTCACAGGACAGATTGTATCGTCTCTCAGGGGTGTGGGTTTGATCCGGGGGGCGAAGGTTTGTACATTGGCCGCGCAGACGCGGATAGAGAGGAGAACAAGCGTATGACGAGACCACCCCTACCCCCGTTCGACGAAGAGACCGCCCGCCAGAAGGTCAAGGCTGCCGAGGACGCCTGGAACACCCGCGACCCTGAGAAGGTCGCCCAGGCGTACACCGAGGACTCCGTGTGGCGCAACCGCGACGAGTTCTTCGAGGGCCGCGAGGAGATAATCGCTTTCTTAAGGCGCAAGTGGGCCAGGGAGCTCGACTACCGGCTTATGAAGGAGCTGTGGTGCTACCAGGGCAACCGCATCTCGGTACGCTTCGAGTACGAGTCACACGACGAGAGCGGGCAGTGGTGGCGCAGCCACGGCAACGAGCACTGGGAGTTCGACGACGAGGGCTACATGCGCCGCCGCGACGCGAGCATAAACGATTACAAGATAGACGAGTCCGAGCGCAAGTTTCGCTGGGAGCGGTAGCCTCTCGGGTCTTCGCCAGGGATTTGCTAGACTTCTGGGTTCTGATCGGCGGCCGCGCTAGTCGCGCGCAAAACCTGGGGAGAAAAACTTGGTAGACCATTTGGTGCTTTTCGCGGTGAAGGAAGACGCTTCGTCGGAGGACGTCAAGGATCTTCTTTCGAGCCTCCGTAACCTAAGGGAGAGCATTCCGAACGTTATGGACCTCTCCGTTGGCGAGGATTTCAGCGGGCGGGCCAAGGGCTATACGCACGGGCTCTTTGTGCGCTTTCGGACGACGGACGACCTGCGGGCGTACCTCGAGCACCCCGACCACCAGGCCGTCGTCGAGAAGCTCGACGTCCTTACCTCGGGCCGCCTAGTAGTAGATTACGACCACGCGCGTTAGAGCTAGCCGTGCAGGGGTCTGTCTACAAGAGCATCACGCCGGGCGAGCTCAAGAGAAAGCTCGAAGGGGGTGAGAGGCCGGTCCTGCTCGATGTCCGGGAACCGTGGGAGTTCGCCCTGGCGCTCTTTAGATAAGAGTACTTCCGTAGGTCTCAAGAACCCGCCGTGGAGGTGGTGTTTTGAGGGCTGAGCGGCTTCCCCTAATCCGTCGGGTCCCGACCAACCGGATCCACGAGGCCGGCATCTTCTCGAATCCCGAACTCGCCGGCGCGCTGCGCTCGGCCGTCACAGCGCTCGCGCTGTCGAGGTCCGCCGAGCCGAAGCTTATGAGACTGATGTCTCTTATGATGCCCCGTTACGCGCCTTCGCTATTAGCTCTCTTTACCGAGAGGAGTCTAAAGCTGCAGTTCTTCGGGAGTGGCACCGTGCACGGCTGGTTTTCCAAGAGCGCTGCGGTAAACGGCCTCAACCCGTCGCACCATGATTGCGTGGTTAAACTCGGAAGCCCACCGCTGGTGCTCCGCCTCGCCC
>JALZFP010000307.1 GCA_030861485.1 Actinomycetota bacterium
GTTCTCCGTCGACCGTCCAGGTCAGTACACCCTCAAGACCGTAGATCGTCTCCTCGTAACCGTCATGGCTGTGCGCAATGGGCACTCTGGCTGCGGCTGGGACGTCGAATTCGAAGACTGCGACCGAACCTCCCGAGGCCTCGCCCTCCAGTAGGAATCGAATCGCCAATTGCCCAATACTGACCTCTTTGCTTGGGCTCGTCGCCATGCGTACTCCCCCTGTTCTCGGTGCTACTGCTGCTGTATTCATTATCTACGTCTATTCTTTACTCACTCTAGTGCGGCCGGGCCTCCGGTGCTGGCAACTCTTGACCTCCTTACCTCTATTCACTCTATTGCCGAGAGAAACTGTCCGAAAAGGGGTAAGAGCAACGCTTCGACCGTAGACTTGGCCGGTGTACGAAGGCCAAAATCGCTCAAAAGTGTCATTTCGGTGGCCCTTAAAGGCTACAGAATGACCTGGCTAGGCGCAGGGTGTGCTGCGCCTGGTGGTTGGCTACGATGCTGTCCGAGACGATGTCCGTGTACTGGTCACATGCTTGAATTCTTCCGCTGATCATCCAGTGAATTGGAATGTGCAGGAGAGGTGCAACATATCTCCTAAGAAACAGGATTTGTACATTCTGCAAAGCGGCAAAGAGTACATCTCTCTTTACTTGTCCTGCAAACGAGCGATTCTTGAAGCGGAGGAGGAGGGATTCGAACCCTCGATACCCCGTTTAGAGGTATAACACCTTAGCAGGGTGCCGCTTTCAACCACTCAGCCACTCCTCCACTGGGACGTGGATTATATCAAAAGGATGGCGCTCGCAAGACGCTCTCAATTCGCTCGTGAGCGGCCCGTGGGCGGTTAATCTCTGACGTCCTGCTGGTGCTCCTCAAGGATGTCGGGTTTTGCTCCGGCTGGTTCGGCGTCAAGGACCTGTTCGCCGGAGATCTCCTCTTTCAAACGTACGAGGGTGGCGTTTAGCTCGGCGCCGAAGAGGATGGTTAGAGAAGAGATATAGAGGTAGAGGAGCAGGACGATGACGGCGCCGATGGAGCCGTAGGTCGCGTCGTAGGAGCCAAAATTGGAGACGTAGAAGCGGAAGATCACGCTCGCCAGCACCCAGAGGAGCACCCCGATAAGGCCGCCCGGCGTGATCCAGCGAAAGGGCTGCTCGGCGTCGGGGGCGAAGTAGTAGAGGAGCGCGACGGTAAACACCATCAGGGAGAGTGCCACGGGCCACTGCACAACATTCCATATCAGGGTGAAAACCTCTCCAAGTCCGAAGAGATCGGCGATGCCCCTCCCTATCGGTGGGCCGGCCACGAGGAGTAGCACTCCTATTATTATCATCACGCTCAGTCCAAGGGTCATGAGCAGGGCGATGCCGCGCACCTTCCAGAAGGGTCGGGTCTCCTCCACGTCATAAGCCTTGTTGAGGGCAGCTATCAGGGCGGCAAAGGCCCCGGAGGCGGACCAGAGGGTGAGGACGAGACCGACCGAGAATAGCCCCGGCGCTGGTCTGTTCCCGGCGATGATGTCGCTCAGGTAGGATTCGACGATTCCGTAGACCTGATCCGGCGTCACTTCCCGGAAGTAACCGAGTACCTCCCCAGCCAGCTCGGGGCTGGAGAAGGTCCCCATCAGCGAGACGAGGACCAGTAGGAACGGGAAGAGGGCCAGGATTAGATAAAAAGCCAACTGTGCCGCGAGCCCGAGAGCATCGTCCCGCTGAAACTCAACCACAGCCGCCTTGAGCGCCCGAACGCTCAATAGGCTCTTCATGTCCAGGAAGAAGTTCTTGAATGAACCCTCTGCGGGACGCTTTGCCACCGCCCGGAGCTCCGCCCGGTCGAGGTTCAGCTGCTCCCCTTTATCTTCAGAGCCCCTCATAAGCAACCTACACTAATTATAACGTGTATCCGGAGGAGAGCATGCACATTATCAGAGTGGTGTGGCTAAGCCCCACGCTTTACAGGGTGCATTATCTGCAGGGAGCAGACGGAGCGTGAAGGAGCAGACTGGAGAGACCGGGGCTGGGATCCGGGTTCAGTCCCGTATACTCATGGCATGAGGCTCGTAGTCGCGGAGAAGCCGTCCGTAGCAAGGGATTTGGCGAACGCCCTCGGACGCCACCGTCGTGGCAAGGGCTCCCTTGCTGGGGAGGGCTGGACCGTTACCTGGGCCATAGGCCACCTTGCGGAGCTCGCCCCGCCTGACGCCTACGGCGAAGAGTACAAGAAGTGGCGCCTGGAGACGCTCCCCATCCTGCCCGAAAAGTTCAAGGTCAGGGTCAACGCGAAGACGCGCGAGCAGTTCGGCGTCGTAAAGGGCTTAATGCGTTCCCCAGAGGTTACGGAGGTCGTCAACGCCTGCGACGCGGGGCGGGAGGGTGAGCTTATCTTCTCCTACCTCTACGAGCTCTCCGGGTGCAAGAAGCCCGTGCGTAGGCTCTGGGTCTCTTCTCTGACCCCCGAGGCTATAAGGGAAGGTTTCGCTTCTTTGCGCGACGGAACCGCTATGAAGCCCCTTGAAGATTCTGCCCGCAGCCGGGCCGAGGCTGACTGGATCGTGGGCATGAACGCCACCCGCGTCTACTCCACGAAGTTTGGCCGCCCCGGTAACGTCCTCTCCGTCGGCCGCGTCCAGACCCCGACCCTGAAGTTGCTGGTGGATCGCGAACGCGAGATAGAGAACTTCGAACCCGAGAAGTTCTGGACCGTCTACGCCCGCTTCGCCCGCGAGGAAGGGGGCGAAGCCCGCACCTACGACGGCGTCTGGTTCAAAAACAAGCAGAACCGCCTCAAAGAAAAGGAGGCCGCCGAAAAGATAGCGGAGAAGGTTCGCGGTGGCACCGGCGTCGTGCAAAAGGCCGAGAAAAAGACCGCAACGCAGAAGCCCCCGCTACTGTATGACCTCACCGAGCTGCAGCGCAACGCCAACGCAAAGTTCGGCTTCACCGCGGAGCGCACGCTTCGGGCGGCCCAGGCCCTCTATGAGGAAAAGAAGCTCATAACCTACCCCCGTACCTCGAGCCGCTACGTCTCCAAAGATATGGTGGGAGGGCTGAAGAAGCGAGTCGAGGCCGCTGATGCGCTCTCGGACCTCGCACCGTTCGCCGCAGAGCTACTCGCGCTACCGAAGCTGCCGATAACCAAGCGCATTGTGGACGACGCAAAGGTCACGGACCACCACGCCATATTACCTACGAACAAAAAGCCCTCCGGGCCTCTGCCGCCGGACGAGGCGAAGGTCTACGATCTCGTCGCGCGGCGTTTTCTGGCGGTCTTTTTCCCGGCGGCGCGATTCGAGAACACGAGCGTCGTCACGGCGGTGCGAGGCGAGACTTTCCTCTCGCGGGGTCGGGTGGTGCTGGAGGCTGGCTGGCGGCGGCTCTATCCAGATGGGGTTGGGGGAAAGAAGGAGAAGGAGCCGCCCGTTCTGCCGCCCGTCTCGGTCGGACAGGAGTGGGACGTTTCGAAGGTAGCCATTAGGGAGGGGGAGACCAAGCCGCCGCCGCGCTACACGGAGTCGGCACTCCTGGGCGCGATGGAGACGGCTGGTAGGTTCGTCGAAGACGAGGAGCTCAGGCAGGCCATGAAGGAATCGGGGCTCGGGACACCGGCCACGAGAGCTGCGACCATCGAGCGGCTTATAAAGGTCGGCTACCTCGTGCGGGAGAGAAAGGCGCTCGTGCCCACGGAGAAGGGGCGGGCCCTGATCGATCTCCTCTCAGAGAGCCCCCTGGCCTCCCCGGAACTCACCGCCCGCTGGGAGGAGCGGCTCGCCCACATGGAGGGAGGCGCCGAAAACCGCGCCCGCTTCATGACCGATATAAGCAGCTTCGCGACTAGGCTGGTCAAGGAGGTGCGAGCCAAGGAGGGCGAGAAGGTCGTCGCGAAAAGAACCGACGGTAGCGGTAGCGGTGCCAGCGGCGCACCTCTAGAAGCCTCCTGCCCGAAGTGCGGCTCCCCGGTCGTGGAGACGAAGAAATCCTACGGCTGCTCGTCCTGGAAGGTGGGCTGCAGGTTTGCTATCTGGAAGAATATCTCCGGAAAGAGGATCAGCGCCTCGCAGGCCAGACAGCTTCTGACAAAAGGCCGCACGGGCCAGCTGAAGGGCTTTAAGAGCAAGGCCGGAAAGCCCTACGCCGCCGCGCTCGTCCTCGATGACGAGCACAAGGTGCGGCTGGAGTTCGGGAAGCGAGGCTAAGCGGGAGCCTTCTCGGGCTCCTTTACGGGGATAGGTGTTTCGGGGACCGGCTCCTCCCGGCGCTCTCTACGGCGCTCGGGCGTCGGCTCCACAAGGGGCTCCACCACCTCTTCGCGTTCGGGCTTCTCGTCGCCGGCGGCGTATATATTTACCATTTGCTCGCCTCCATCTCCGTGTACGCGCGTAGCTCCTCAGGGCCCTCCACCATCTCGGCCCCCAGCTTCTCCGCTATACGAAGGAGCTTCTCCTCTGATTGGCGGGGAAATGCCCCTCCGCCGTCACGCGGGTGGACAAAGGCTATGGGAAGAGCCTTCTTGGCCCTGAAGAAGGAGCGCTCCTCGTGGTGTATGACCCGCCCCCACGCCAGCACGGAGCCGACCACGTAAGGTAGACGCACCGTCTGTCGAATCGGCTCGTAGCGGGCGTAGAGCCCACAGGTGCAACCGAAGCTCGGGGCGTCTTCGCAGGTGTTGCTACTTACGAGCGGTTTGCCTGGGTCCCCCTGGAGGTGCGGCGGGCAGTAGGCCACGGTTGCTCCTGTCAAGGACCAGCTCCGGTGGCAGGTCTGGGCGTACAGGCTCTCCGAGGGGGGCACCCACTTGCCCGGAATCACCCTCCACACCCTGTATCCGAGTATTACGCCGGTTCTGTCGGGTATCTGCATGTCCTCATATTACCGCCCTCGCGGCCACCAGTGGTACAGGTGGCCCGATTCTACTTATTGTGAGAGATTCACCCGTTAGTTTCCTGACGATAAGTTACACTCTTCCGACATATGAGAGTTATCGTCGTCGGGGCTGGGCTTGCCGGCCTTACCTGCGCAAAAGTGTTGTCAGAACGTGGCACCGAGGTCGTCGTCTTCGAGGCGTCGGATGGGGTCGGTGGACGGGTGCGGACGGACGAAAAGGATGGTTTCCTGCTGGACCGGGGTTTCCAGGTGTACTTCACCTCCTATCCGGTCTCGAGGCGGCACCTCGATCACGCAAAGCTCGACCTTCGGGATTTCGACCCTGGTGCGATTGTCTGTCGTGACGCTAACAAGAGCGTGCTCTCCGATCCGCTGCGCGACCCGAAGGCGCTTGTACCCTCCCTGCTCTCGGACGCCGCCACCCTCCCAGATAAGCTCCGCACCATAAAGCTTGCGGTGGAGATTCTGCCCGGAGGGGCGATCACCGCGGGTGAGGAGGACGGCGGCCCAGACTCCTCGACGTTAGAGTACCTAAAAGCTTCGGGGCTCTCCGAACGTTATATAAATTCGTTCTACCGGCCGTTCTACGGCGGGGTGTTCCTGAGCCGCACGCTCTATACCTCTTCGCGCGTCTTCCGGTTCACCTTTCGGATGCTCGCGACGGGCAGGACGGTAATCCCGGCGCGCGGGATGGGAGAGATACCGCGCCAGCTCGCGGCCAATCTGCCGGAAGGCGCGGTGCGCCTATATAGCCCGGTGGACTTGCTCCTGCGCGAGGGCGATCGGGTGGTTGGCGTCCGTGCCGGGGGAGTCGAGCACGAGGCTGACCTCGTGGTGGTCGCGACGGAGGCCCCGACGGCCGGAGAGCTCACAGGAGAGAGGGTTCCCGAGGGGTCGGTCGGGGAGGTCTGCCTGTACTACGAGACGGATGGGCTCGGGTGTGGGAAGAAGATAATGCTTAACGCCGAGGATGGCGCTTTCGTGAACAACGCCGTGGAGATCAGCAACGTCTCCGAACTTTACACGCCGCCGGGGCGGCATCTGCTGTACGGGGTTGCGCTTGGAGACTTGGATCTACCGGACGCAGAGCTCTACCGCAGGGGCATAGAAGATGTAAGCCGGTGGTACCCGGAGGCGAGCTTCGAGCCGCTGGCACTCTGCCGCATCCCCTACGGGCAGTTCGCCCAACCGCCGGGCGTACATGGGAAATTGCCAAAGAACCGCACGGCTACGCCGGGGCTTGTGATAGCCGGGGAGTACACTGAGGACTCCTCCATAAACGGCTCGATGCTCTCTGGGGAGAAGGCGGCGGAGGAGGTAGGGCGCGCTTGACGGACGGAGAGGCCCCGGCCCTCAGGGTCGAGAAGCTTAAAAAGACATACTCAAACGGGCTTCTGGCGCTCGACGAGGTTTCGCTGGAGATAGAGGCCGGGCGTTTCTTCGGACTTCTGGGGCCGAATGGGGCGGGGAAGACCACGCTCATCAACAGCATCGTCAGTCTGGCGCGCCCGGACTCGGGGCGGGTGGAGGTTTTCGGGCGGAACGCCTTCGAGGAGTTCCGGGAGGCGCGGCGTATGATCGGGGTCTCCCCCCAGGAGATAAACCTGGACAAGTTCCTCACCGTAGAGGAGGTCCTCCGCTACCACGCCGGCTACTACGGCGTCGAGAAAGGGAAGGCCAGAGAGAGGGCCGACGAACTACTCGAACGGTTTGGCCTCGTGAGGAAACGTAAGGACAGGGTCAATACCCTCTCCGGCGGGATGAAGCGCCGTGTTATGTTCGCCCGCGCCCTTATGCACGACCCTAAAGTATTGTTCCTCGACGAGCCGACGGCGGGTGTGGACATAGAGCTGCGGTACTCGTTGTGGGAGTACATCAGGGAGTTGAACCACGCGGGGCTCACGATCCTCTTGACGACGCATTACCTGGAAGAGGCCGAGGAGCTTTGCGAGGAGATTGCGCTCATCAACGACGGCAGGATCGCCGCCCAGGACACGAGCGCGGGGCTCAAAGCTCAGTACGGGGCGAGGAACGTAGAGGAGGTTTACCTCAAGGTGATGGGCCATGTTGCTGACCGATAGGCCGTTTCGGACCCTCTTGTCGCGGGAGATTCTGCGCTTTACCAGGGTCTGGATGCAGACCCTCGTGCCGCCGCTCCTTACCTCGCTCCTCTACCTGGTGGTCTTCGGGGTTGCTCTGGGCAGCCGGATCCGTGAGGTGCACGGGGTGCCCTACCTGGAGTATATACTGCCGGGAATAGCGTTCATGAGCCTGATCACGGGCTCTCACATGAACTCTTCGTGGTCGGTCTTTGACGCCAAGCGCGAGCGGTACATAGACGAGGTCCTCATCAGCCCGATGAGCGACTTGCAGATCGCCCTGGCCTACTCTTTGGGCGGAACCTTGAGGGGCCTCGTGATGGGGGCCGGGGTCTTCGTGGTGGGTGCACCGTTCGTCGGGTTGACCGTCGCCCATCCTGGGCTCCTACTCCTGATAGCGGTGCTCTCCTCCTTCACCTTCGCCTCCCTTGGGACGATGGTCGGCGCTGTGGCGACGAGAATAGACCACATCTCGTTTCTCACGAACGTGGTTATCCAGCCGCTGGCCTTCCTGGGCGGGGTGTTTTACTCGGTCGAGATGCTCCCGGGCCTCTTGCGGGTGTTGACGCTCTTCGACCCGATCTTTCACATGGTGAACGCCGCCCGCTTCGCCACCCTCGAAACCTCCGACCTGCACCCCTACCCGACCCTGGGGGTGGTCTTTTTGCTGGCGGCGCTCGCCTTTAGCGGCGCCTGGTGGGCGATAAACAGGGGGCCGAATCTTCGCTACTAAGACAGAGCGCGGCGGAGAGCGCGAGGGTTCCTCAGCCTGGCCGTTTGTCCTCGCGGTCTTCACTCTCTCGCGGTTGCTCTTCTTAGGGGTGGGGGCGGGGGCGGCAGCCTATCTGCCGTGGGCGGATCCGCCGGCCGTCGGACCGCAGGAACCGCCGGGGTTCTTGAGCTACTGGGCCCACTGGGATGGGGCGTGGTACACGGAGATCGCTACCGAGGGATACGACGTGCACGCCCCGGCCTCGACGGCCTTCTTCCCCGTCTTCCCGATGATCCTGCGCGTCGGGGCTTCTCTAGGCGGCGGACCGGCCCTCTGGGGCGTCCTCATCTCCCTCGTCGCTACCCTCTTCGCGCTGTACTTTTTGTACCGGATCGCCGAGAAGTTCCAGGGCAGAGAGATCGCGAGGGCCGCGACGCTGGTCTTTGCCTTCTTCCCGACGGCCTTCTTTCTCAACGCCCCGTTTACGGAGGCGCTCTTCGTCGCGTCCGCCGCCGGCTCTCTCTGGGCGGCCTACGTCCAGCGGGACATGCTGCTGGCCGGCCTTCTGGGGGCCCTCGCCGCCGCAACCCGCAACTCCGGGGTGCTCTTACTTATACCCCTCCTCTACGAGTGGCTGCGAGACAGGCAGGAGTTCGGGTGGCGGGGGTTGTGGGAGATGGCCCTCGTGCCGACCGGACTCCTGGGGTACATGGCCTTTCTGTGGGCCCGGTTCGGGAACCCGATGGTCTTCGCTCAAGCTCAGAGCGACTACTGGGGGCGCGAGCTAACCAACCCGCTAACGACTCTCGAGGACGCCTGGACCGCAGCCGGCGAAAGCATGAGCTACCTACTCGACCCTGCGCCTCTCTTTTTGGATTCTTCGGCCAGCCCGACGCTAGAAGCCTCCGGTGCCGTGAACATCGCCTTCTTTATTTTCTTTTTGGTCCTCATGGGTATCGGCTTCGCCGTCTTGCCGCCCGGGCTCTCCGTTTTCTCCTTTGTTGTCATGCTGCTGCACATCCTCACCCCGAGCCCGCTGATACCGTTACTCGGCCTGCCCCGCTTCGTGCTCGAAGCGTTCCCGCTCTTTCTGGCTTTGGGCCTTCTGCTCGCCCGGAGCAGGCTCGCCCTCGGGGCGTGGCTGCTGATCAGCGGCGTTTTGGGAATGGCGCTAACGACCTTGTTCGTCACCTGGCGGTGGGTGGCTTAGGGTTGTAGGTGCGCTACGAGCGCGACCTGCGGGCTTCGAGCAGGAGCAGCGTGATCAGGGCGACCTCGATAGCTTTGGCTGTGTATCCGATGGCGGTGCGGTCTCCGAGCAGGATCCAGAGCAAGATGGTGAGCGCTGCGTACCCGATCAGTACCCAGCGCACGATGTCCCGGTGCCGCGCTACCTGTGGAACCGGAAGGCACAGTGCAGCCAGCAGTGTCAGGTACCCGAGACCGTTCAGCATAAACCCCAGGTCGGGAAAGTTGAGCGACAGGTGGATGAGCGCCGTGCCGAGGGTGAGAGCAACGATACCGACCCGGAGTACGACGTTTGCAGGCGTGCCAGAAGAAGGCATGAGATCACGCTCCCGGTTCTCGTGGCGTACGAGAAGTGTACCGCTTGGGGACACCCCGCGGTACCAAAGCAGCCGCTGCTGCCAACAGAGCCAGCGCCGCCAGGAGGCTGCCTACCCAGTAGGGCGCCGGAGCGCCGAGACGGTCGAAGGTGAGGCCCGAGATCGTGGGTCCCAGGATCAGGGTCAGGCTGAGGATGGCCTGCTGTCCACCCATAACCTTGCCCTGCTCGCGCTCGGAGACGCGGTGCGAGATCAGAGCCGTCAACGACGGGATGGCGAGGCCGGTACCCACCGCCAGTACCCCAACGACGGGATAGAGCAAAGAGCCGAGCGGAACCAGCGCCATCAGGCCGAGGTTGACGGCCATCAGCGCGAGACCGCCGAGCAAGAGTCGCTTCTCCCCGAAGCGGGGCTGAAGCCTCCCGAGCAGCACGCCCTGTGTGAGAACGGCGCACACGCCGACGAACGCGAAGAAGAAGGCGTTGGCGGTGGCGTCCCACCCGAAGCGCGCGTTGCTGAAGAGCGGGAAGTTGGTCAGGAGCCCTGCAAAGGACAGGTTCAGGAGGAAGACGGCGAGCAGCAACGCCCGGATGCTGCCTACTCCAAGAACGCCGGCCAGCTGCGAGACAGGGTTGAGCTGCAGGATGGGGGTCGAGGTCCGGCGGGTGAGCGGGAGCGATTCCGGCAGTACGAAGAAGCCGAACGCTACGTTGCAGAGAGCTAGGGCGGAGGCGGCGAAGGCCGGAGCGCCTAAAGAGTAAAGGCTCAGGAGGCCGCCGAGGACGGGGCCGGCGATAAGACCGAGCCCGAAGGCTGCCCCGATCAGGCCCAGACCCCGAGCGCGATCCCCAGCCAGGGTGCTGTCCGCGATGTAGGCCTGAGCGGTCGCCAGAGTGCCTGCGGCACCGCCGGCCAGAACGACGGCGGCCACCAGCAGGAGGAGCGTATCGGCCAGCCCGAGCAGCAGGTAGGCAAACGACGTACCGAACAGGCAGAGCAAGAGCACAGGGCGGCGTCCGACGCGGTCCGAGAGGCCGCCAAGAAAGGGCCCGCCGACGAACTGCATCGCGGCGTACAGGGAGCCGAGCAGGCCGACCAGCGCGGCACCCGATGCCTGCTGCTGCACATAGAACGGCAGGAGCGGTATCACGATCCCGTATCCGATCATATCCACAAAGACCGTAACAAAGAGGAATAGTAGCGGCGATCCGCGCAACAACTTTCCCGCCACTAGCGCGCCGCCACTAGCGTGCCTTGCAACGTTCGATCAAGCATCGCGCCTC